>JBMTCO010000037.1:0-21089 GCA_049430945.1 Cyclobacteriaceae bacterium | reverse complement strand
GCCATAGGATACCCCAAGGTTATCCCCAACATGGGTAAAAATACAGGCATCCACATCTTTAAAATACCCTGCCCTTATATAGTAGGCTTTGGTACCGACAAGCTCCTCAGCGATACCTGGCCACAACATAATTGTGCCTGAAATTTTTTCCCGCTCCATGATTTTTTTGAGTGCCAGGGCAGAGATGATGTTTACACTCTGACCACTGTTGTGTCCTTCACCATGCCCTGGAGCGCCTTCTACTACCGGATCATAATAAGCCACCCCGGGTTTCTGCGAGGCCTTGGGAATACAATCCACATCAGAACCCAATGCAATCACAGGTTTTCCGGAGCCATTACTCCAGCGCGCAATCCATGCAGTAGGAACGCCGGCAACACCCCGCTCAATTTTGAAACCATACTTTTCAAGCAATGAAGTCAGGTAATTGAAAGTCTCATGCTCTTGAAATCCCAGTTCAGCAAAACTGAAAAGCATATCATTTATCTGTTGTCCCAGTACCGATAATTTTTCAACCTCAGCCGCAGCCTCAGTTTTCAGGGACTCAGTCTTTTGAAACTCCGGCTGTGCATACAACCCGGAAAAAACAAGAAAAAAAAGAAGTAGCAGTCTGTAACGCATTGGTTTAAGGATTGGATGCTTACAAGTTAATGGTATCCCTTAAAAAAAACCAGACCATAAATGATAATTGGTATACTTTACGATTATCCGCCTTTTACTCAAATTTGTTATACCAGTCAAAATGCTTTTTAATTATCTGCTCCTTATTGGTTTTCAGGTACTCAAGAAATGCAAGAGCGGCAGGCGCATGCTTTTTTCCTTTCGGCCAGACAAGGCTCCACATTGTTTTTATAGGAAGACCTTTCACAGGTATCACACTGAGTTCCTTACTGAGAATTTCATTTTTAATACCAATCAGAGGCATTAAAGAATAACCCAGGCCTGCCAAAATAGCCTGTTTCACTGCTTCGTTTGAAGTCAATTCCATTCTTTTACGCGGTGAGATTTGTTTTTTCTCCATCAGCTTTTCCATCGTTTTCCGCGTGCCTGACCCGGGCTCACGATAAATAAGCGGCAAATCCCCGAAATCCGGTTTTGAAGTCTTCGCGGCAGCCATGGCCGTATTATGATTTCCCACCAGAAATAATTTGTTAACGATCAGATCAATCTTCTGAGTAAGTATGTTGTCAGGTAAAATTGAAACAAGGGCAAAATCAATTTCATTGGCCTGCAAAGACTCCACAACTTTAAGTTTGTTTGAAACATCCATCGAAAGATCAACATTCGGATTTGAAGCAATAAAATCTGATATAAAATAAGGCATCACATACTTTCCGGTAGAGACAACGGCAATCTTAATCTGACCAAAGAGTATTCCCTTATAAACATGTGTCTTTGAATTAATCTCTGCAACCTGCTCAAGGATCCGTCTGGCTGATTCTGCAATTTCAAGTCCGAAACGGGTTACATATATTTTCCGCCCGACCACCTCCGTTAGCGGAATGTCAAACTGATCCTGAAAATTTTTCAGCTGGATAGAGACTGCAGGTTGTGTCAGATGAAGCACCTCGGCTGCTTTGGTGACGCTTTCCTTTTCTACCACTTTCAGAAAAATCTGTAACTGATGCAGGGTGTAATTCATAACAAACGTTTATTATATTCATTTCAAATATAAATATAATTATATGATTACAACAGCCCAGATTTGTGGCTGAAAAAACAGCATGACCATGACAAAAATTACAATAGCAAAGGGAGACGGAATCGGGCCTGAAATAATGGAGGCCACGCAATCTGTTTTGAAGGCTGCCGGTGCCAGAATAGAATATGAGGAGATTGAAATCGGAGAAAAGGTCTACTTAAGCGGAGTCTCCTCAGGAATCAGCCCGGAATCATGGGATGTAATCAGGCAAAATAAAATTTTTCTCAAAGCCCCCATCACAACTCCTCAGGGAGGTGGTTACAAAAGCCTGAATGTTTCAATCAGGAAATTCCTGGGCCTTTATGCAAATATCAGGCCCTGTCTCAGCCTTCACCCCTATGTAAAAACAAAGCATCCGGTCATGGATGTTGTTATCATTCGGGAAAATGAGGAAGACCTTTATGCAGGCATTGAACACCAGCAAACAGATGAAGTCATTCAGTGTTTAAAATTGATCAGCCGACCAGGTTGTGAAAAAATTGTTCGGTACGCATTTGAATATGCTAGACAGAATAGCCGGAAAAAAGTAACCTGCTTCACCAAGGACAATATCATGAAGCAAACCGACGGATTGTTTCATCAGGTATTTGATGAGATTGCAGCTGAATATCCGGAATTAAAGAATGAACACTGGATCATTGACATCGGGGCAGCCATGCTTGCAGATACCCCCGAATATTTTGATGTCATTGTAATGCCTAATCTGTACGGAGACGTACTCTCCGACATCGCTGCACAAATCACAGGTTCAGTTGGCCTCGCAGGATCCTCTAATATCGGCGAATCCTGTGCCATGTTTGAAGCTATCCATGGTTCCGCTCCGAAAATAGCAGGCCAGAACATAGCCAACCCCTCCGGACTGCTTCAGGCTGCCGTCCTTATGCTTAACCACATCGGACAACCGGAGGTTGCTGAAAAGATCCAGAACGCATGGTTGAAAACAATAGAGGATGGCATACATACTGCTGACATATTCAAAGAAGGAGTCAGTTCTCGGAAAGTAGGAACAAAGGAATTTGCAGAAGCCGTTTGTAAAAACCTTGGAGCCATGCCCGAAAATTTAAAGGCAGTTTCATTTGCTGCCGACAAAGTAATTCAACTTCCCAAATACCGGCGAAAGCCAGCAGGAACCAAAGAACTCCTTGGCGTCGATCTGTTCATTCACTGGCCTGGAACGGATGCCAATGAGCTCGCATCAAAAGTTTCCGCCCTTAATACCTCTGATTTCCACCTCACCATGATTACCAACAGAGGAATTAAAGTGTGGCCTGAAGGATTCCCCGAAACATTTTGTACCGATCACTGGAGATGCAGATTTAAAAATATAGTTGGAGGTGAAATCAGTAAGAATGCAATTATTGAGGCACTGCGTCTTGCGGACGAACTTAAAATTGATGTTATAAAAACTGAAAATCTTTATGCCTTTAATGGAAAACCTGCCTTTTCGCTCGGACAGGGACAATAAAAAAGATCACATTTTTTAAAATTCATCCGATGAACAAAGTATTATTTTTCATCCTTACTGCGATGGCAATAATTTTATTTATCGCCTCATTTTCAGAGATTTTTAAACAGTGGTCCGAAGCCATGATAGCTTTGGCCATTGTCTTGCTGCTTGCAGCTTTACGTTTGATATCACCAAAGCCGATGACGCAATCTAAAAATTGATTATTGGACGTTTCTTAAAACTGCAGCCAAGAAAGTGTTTCAGGGAAGAACACTGCTGATTGCCACAAATCATGGTAAGGAAGAAGTCCTTGCCCCCCTGCTTGAAAAAGAACTGGATGTCAAATGCATTCTGCCTTCTTCGGATTTTAACAGTGATCTGTTCGGAACATTTACCGGAGAGGTTGAACGAAAAAATGATCCGCTTACCACGCTCAGACAAAAGTGTGCAACCGCACTTAAACATTGCACGGCAGATCTTGGCGTCGCCACTGAAGGATCGTTTGGGCCACACCCGGCAATCCCATTTTCACCTGCCAATGATGAACTGATCATTTTAATTGATCTCAGGAATAAACTTGAAATTGTTGCAAGGGAAATATCACTGCAAACTAATTACCATAAAACCCTTGTCACCTCATCCAAAGAACTCAGGGAATTCGCCATTCGGACAGGTTTCCCGAATCACAAACTGATATTGAGTTACAAGAAAAAAGAAAAAACGGAATTCATTAAAAATACCGGTACCCCGGGGCAACTTTTCAGATGCTACATGGAACTTTCTGAGAAATACGACGATATCTGGGTTGAAACAGATATGAGAGCTATGAATAATCCAACCCGTATGGAAGTGATTGGGAAGGCAGCACAAAGCCTTCTCAAAAAAATTAACTCCTTGTGTCCGGCATGCAGCAGGCCCGGGTTTGATGGGGTCAAATTCAACCCGGGACTCCCTTGCAGGCTTTGCGGTGCACCAACACGGTCTATTCTTAGTATTGAATTTGTTTGTGAAGGATGCAGTTATTCAGAGATACGTAAATTCCCTGATTCCAGGATGAATGAAGACCCTAAGTACTGTGACCGGTGCAATCCCTGAGATTCGGCGTTTATCTCAAAGGCAGCACTTAAAGATATTTCCTGATACAGAATACAACCTCAAAAGGCTTTTTTCCCTTGAATAAACCTTCTTCATTCCAATCAGGCAATTATATTTGCGGACATTTAAGAGAAATTGAACTGAAGGTTCAACCGGGAGAGATGGGTGAGTGGCTTAAACCAGCAGTTTGCTAAACTGTCGTACATGTCAAAGTGTACCGGGGGTTCAAATCCCCCTCTCTCCGCATAAAAAAGCCCTTCCGAGGAAGGGCCTTTTTTATAAAAGACTTAAATATGGTCCCGTAGCTCAATGGATAGAGCAACTGCCTTCTAAGCAGTAGGTTGCTGGTTCGACCCCAGCCGGGATCACTGCAAAATTTATCCGCTGCATGATGAGATAAACGCGATTTGGAAGCGTTTTTCTCCTGTATAAGCAACTGTCGCCTTACACCGGATACAATCCCCGAAATCAGAACTGTTAAACTCCTTAAGAAGGACCTTGAAAGTTCCCGCGGCAGGCACTTTATCCTCTGATCCGCATGGTATCACAGTAAAGAAAACATGGTCATGGCCGTTCCAGCTTTCTCCAAGCGATTGATATTCCGGAGTCTCAATTTTTAAAACCGCTTCACCGCAAATACCTGCAACCAGGGAAACATCAATACATTCTCCAGCCCCGATGCGATCTTTAGATGAAGTAAAAGGCTCATCACACGGACCAATCCACATCAGCGGTATAAAAAGTAAGGAATAAAATTTCATAATTAAATATCTGTTTATCAAATATTTAAAATTATCAATTACCTCCGGAACGCTTTTGCATTTCCTTTTCAAAGGTCTCCTTGAACTTTTCATAATCATAATCAATTTTCAAGCGTTCATCCTTTGATAAACGCTCCTGGTATTTACTTACCAGTTCGTCGGCTGAAAGTTCGATAGCGATGTATGTTTTATAGGTAGAGGCTTTTGTCTGGACCAGTTTTTCACAGATTACCCGTGTTCCGCTCAGAGTCTGATCCACAACCTCGCGATTAAGGCTTTCAAAGCGCTCCTCAACTTCTTCCTTGTTATTCAGCTCCCGGGAATTAACATAAGCATCTGTCACTGTTTTTACGGTTGTATTAATTGCCTGTGCAAGTTCATTCCGTGCATTGGTAAGGGCCTTTTTCTTGGAGGTAACCTGATCCTGACTTTCACCGCTTGAGTTTGCTCTGAAATATTTATTATCGGTAAAATATTCCTTTCCGCTACAAGGAACGAGTTCTTGCTTTTCGGTGTCCGGAAGCTGTTCTTTTGGTTTACAACTTTGAAATATTGTCAAAGCAGCTACAGGAATAACCAGGTACAATATGATTTTTTTCATAGGGGTTGTTTTTTCAATATTTAACTAAAATCATGCCGAATTTCCACAATAACGGATGAAGTGACAAATGCGTACACATTAAAACAGGTTTTTAAAGAGCTTAAGACCATAAATTTTACATTCCTGAATCAATACCGGACAAAAAGAGATAATTATTGTCGGAAATTCTTGTTTATTTGCGCCCTCATCAGGCTCTAGGGATTCAAAACCCTATTACCTGAACGGGGTGTAGCGTAGCCCGGTATCGCGCTTGGTTTGGGACCAAGAGATCGTCAGTTCGAATCTGGCCACCCCGACTTTTAATTCCATTTGAAGGGTCTAATATTCTGTGTCAATTAGTTTCTTGGGAAATCCGACCTTCAGGATGACCGGAAACAGAGCATTTACAAAGTATGAGCTGGTTCAGATCCCCGGGTTTCACAGAATACATACTCGGATTCTCTTTCCTGATCCTGTATTCAATTTACTTATTCAGAACTTTTAAAGCCGGCAGACTCCTGGTCCTTAGTAAGGTTAACTTCTGGTTTAAAACGACGCTGCGGCTACTGGTGCTTTCTTTGATTCTGATTTCTATTCTGGGACCCTCATTTGGAGAGACCAGAAGAGAAGTAAAATCAGTAGGTAAGGATATTCTGATTTGTGTGGATTTATCACGATCCATGGACGCAACAGACATCGTTCCCTCCAGGCTTGAAAAGGTAAAGTTTGAAATGAAACGCATCGTTGATGCATTCAGTTCAGATCGTGTCGGAGTGATCATATTTTCTTCTGAAGCATTCATGCAATGCCCGATGACTTTTGATCAGAATGCATTGCATCTTTTCATAGAAACAATGACTACGGGTCTTGTTCCATCCGCCGGTACTGATTTCGGCCCACCTTTGGAAATGGCTATTGAAAAATTCAAATCCGATGAAAGCAACAGAAAAGAAAATTCCCGAATTCTGATTTTAATAAGTGATGGAGAGGACTTTGGTGAAAAAACCGAATCCATTGCTCGTAAATTGGAGGACGAAGGTATTACCATGTTTACTCTTGGTGTGGGGACAGAGTCCGGAAGCCCGATCCCTACTCCAAGAGGGTATAAAACTGACCGATCAGGAAATATGGTCACTACCAGACTCGACAGGGAACCCCTTGAACTTCTTGCTGAACTAAGCAGCGGGTCATACTATGAGATAAGTGACTCCAGAAACGATGTGCCGAAAATGATACGCAAAATCGGCTCGATTGAAGGTTTAATGAGAGACTCAAGAATGATTGATATTTCTGCAAACCGGTATTTCTATTTCCTCATTTTCGCATTTTTACTCTTCTGTATAGATGTGCTTATGCCTGTGAAATCACTAAGAATATGATAAGACTTCTCTTTCTCGTGCTGGCTCTTATTCCCTTTACGGATATCGGTAGGATTAATACCGTCAAGGAAGCCGCCAGAAAAGCTTTTTTGAAGGGTGAATATAAAAAAGCAGCAGAGCATTACTCCTACCTGATGGATTCACTTGGTGTTCGTGAAGATGAGATCATTCTTAACCTTGCAAATGCACGTTTTCATCTGAATGACACAGCACTGGCGCGCCAGGGTTATCAACAGGGAGCATCAAGCCTGAATCCGGATATCCGGTCTGCTTCCTGGCAACAGCTCGGTGTTTTAAACAATCGTTCAGGAAAACCTGAACAGGCTCTTGAGGCCTTCCGTCAGGCTTTAAAAGCAAATCCTGCCAACGAAGACGCCCGGCATAATTACGAATTAGTGAAACGTAAACTTGAAGAAAGTAAAAAGCAGGAGCAAAATAAAAAAGACCAACAGGATCAGAACAAAAAAGATAAAAACGAGAATCAGAAGGATAAGGAAAAAAATCAGAAGGATCAGAATAAGAAGGACCAGGAACAACAAAAACAAAACCAGCAACAAAATCAACAGAATAAGTCCGACCAGAAAAAAGATCAGCAGCAACAACAAAAGGAACAACAGCAACAACAGGAGGATCAGAAAAAACAGCAGGAAAAACAAAACCAGAACAAGCTTGATCCTGAAAAAATGAAGAACATGAAAATGACTGAGGAGAAGGCCAAAATGATCCTTGATGCAATGAAAAGTAATGAGGTTCAGTACATTCAGCAAAACAAGAGAAAGGCCACTAAGCCTAAAGACAACAGTAAACCTGACTGGTAAAAAAATATTTTATGAAAGAAGTATTCATCGTATCTGCCTGCCGCACGCCCATTGGAAGCTTTGGAGGAAGTCTGTCTTCCGTCCCTGCCACCAGTCTTGGTGCAACAGCTGCTCAGGCTGCACTCCGCCGAATTAACCTTGATGGCAAGCTTGTTCAGGAGGTATACATGGGTAATGTAATCTCTTCAGGACTTGGTCAGGCTCCTGCCACACAAGTCGCCATTGGCGCAGGAATGGGAAATGAAATCCCCTGCACACTGGTAAATAAAGTCTGTGCATCGGGCATGAAAGCAATAATGCTTGGCGCGCAGTCGGCAATGCTTGGCCACAGTGAAATCATCCTCGCAGGCGGAATGGAAAACATGTCCTCTATCCCCTATTACCTTCCCAAGGCGCGTTATGGTTACCGCTATGGGCACGGACAAATTCTTGACGGGCTGACTTTTGATGCCCTTACGGATGCCTATAATAACTGCGCCATGGGTGTTTGTGCCGATCATACCGCCAGAGAAATGAGCATTAGCAGAAATGAGCAGGATGATTATGCGATCGGATCTTACAAAAAAGCTGCTGAATCCTGGGCAACCGGAAAATTCAAAGAGGAGGTTATCCCTGTTGAGATTACCGGTAAAAAGGGAGAAGTCATTCAGATAACTGAAGACGAGGAGTACAAAAATGTCAACTTTGAAAAAATTCCCGGACTTAAGCCTGTATTCAGCAAAGATGGAACTGTCACAGCAGCAAATGCCTCCACAATCAATGACGGAGCAGCAGCTGTCGTACTGATGTCCGGTGAAAAAGTAAGGGAGCTGAATGTTAAGCCCCTTGCAAGAATTCTGGGCTTTGCAGATGCTGCACATGATCCGATGTGGTTTACAACAGCACCATCTCTTGCCATTCCAAAAGCACTCAAGATGTCAGGACTTAAAGAGGATCAGATTGGTTGCTATGAAATCAACGAAGCCTTTTCGGCAGTGGCGATTGCAAACATTATAAAACTGAATCTTGATCCATCAAAAGTTAATATCAATGGTGGTGCCGTTGCCCTTGGACATCCACTGGGTGCCTCAGGCGCAAGAATTGTGGTTACACTTTTGAATGTGCTCAGGCAACAAAGTCAGAAGTACGGAGTTGCGGGCATTTGCAATGGCGGAGGTGGTGCTTCAGCAATTGTGGTTGAAAACCTGCAAAATTAACCCGCACGATTTCTGAAATAATTTAAGGATTATTCCGTTTTAGCCAGTGATCCTTATGAGACTTTTTCTTTTTCTGATATTTATTTTTTGTTTTTCGTCAGCACTCCTCGCACAGCGGACTGTTAAGACATGGTATGATCCATTGCGAACCCGATTAAAGGAAGAATATCAGGTACTCAGCAATGATCCTGAAACACTAAATGGTTCCTTCCGAAAATATTATGAAAATGGAATCATTGAGATTGAAGGAAATTTTTTGAATGGTAGGCGCACAGGAACATTTAGTGAATATTCTGAAAATGGTGTACTCCTGAGGAAACTCAACTATCGGGACGGCTTGCGGGAAGGACCTGTTGAGGTTTTTGATGATCAGGGCCAATTATTGCAGAAAGCATCCTACATCGGCAATAAACTTACTGACAGCATCAGGACTTACTTTAAGTCAGGCAAAACAAAAAGTGAAAGTTTTTTTGTTAAAGGGAAACCTGAAGGTATTGTCAGGGAATATTATCAGAATGGAATCCTGAAATCAGAAATCCCTTATCAAAGGCAAAAACCAAATGGTGTTGCCAAAAGTTGGTATGAAACAGGAATTCTTGCCTCTGAAGCACATTTCACAAATGGAATCAATACCAGATTCCTGAAAACATACTACATGAACGGGCAGTTATCAATGGTATCTGTCATGAAGGAAGGCAGTCTGATTGCAGAGTTTAAGAACTATGACTCCACAGGAAACCTCCTCCAGGTTGGTGAACTTATGAATGGCCGACTCCATGGGAAAAATACAGGCTACTATCCGGGCGGTACGATAAGGTTCTCTTATCAGTTCCGCGATGGAAAAAAATATGGAGAGAATCTCAGATTCTATCCAAACGGCAAAACTGAAACCAGAGAAGTGGTTACTGCCGCTGGAAATGAGGTGAAAGAGGAGAATTATTCTCAGGCAGGGTTATTATTGAGCGAGAAAAATTTTAAGGCAGGGAAACCTTCAGGCAAATGGATTTTTTATCTGGGAAATGGAAAAGATCCAAAACTCATTGAGCAATATGTGGACGGAAAACTTCATGGGACCAGAATTTCATATCACCCTGACGGAAAGAAAGCACTGGAAGAATCCTACCAGTTTAATCTTATTACAGGACCGGTTAGAAATTATGATGCGGATGGCAGGATTGAGTGGGAATGTGAATACAAAGGAAGCAGAATGCACGGGGTGTATACAGCTTATTATCCCACAGGAAAAGTTAAAGAGCTTGGAAGCTATGTGGCTAACAAAAAGCACGGGGAATGGAAGGAATTCAATGAAAGGGGTGAAATCATTAAAACTACCCTTTTCCGTGCGGGACTGATTATAGAAAATTAAGCCTTTTTACCTTTACAGGTTTCAGAATTAGGCCGCTTACCTTTTAATTTGAACTTTTATCTGATCAAGGATGCAGGCTATCAAAGAAACCAATTTCACTTTTCCGGGACAGACCGGATTTTACCGGGGCAAGGTAAGAGATGTGTATTTTTTCGGAGACCACATTGTAATGGTGGCCTCAGACAGAATCTCAGCATTTGATGTGGTCTTACCAAAAGCCATTCCTGACAAGGGCAGAGTTTTAAATCAAATTGCAGCGATAAATCTGGAAGCCACCTCTGCGGAAGTTCCTAACTGGGTAATCTCAAACCCGGATCCAAATGTTACAGTAGGTGTAAGATGCGACGCCTTCCCCGTTGAAATGGTTGTAAGAGGTTATCTTGCCGGCCATGCCTGGAGGGAATATAAAAGTGGGAAAAGAATTCTCTGCGGGGTTAAACTTCCTGAAGGCCTGAACGAAAATGATCCGCTGCCTGCTCCTGTCATAACACCTACGACAAAAGCCAAGGTAGGTCACGATGAAGACATTTCAAGAGAAGAGATCCTTTCAGGAGGTCTTGTAAGCAAAGCTGATTATCAACAATTGGAGGATTTTGCACTTAGCTTATTCAGAAAAGGAACTGAACTTGCCGCCAAACGTGGTCTTATACTTGTAGACACAAAGTATGAATTCGGAAAATCAGGGGAAAGAATTTTACTGATCGACGAGGTACATACCCCGGATTCATCCAGATACTTTTACCAGGAGGGCTATCAGCAGCGGCAACTGGATCGTCAGCCTCAGAAACAGCTCTCCAAAGAATTCGTACGCCAATGGCTCATTGAAAATGGTTTTCAGGGAAAGGAAGGACAACAAATCCCCCTGATGACGGACAAAATCGTGGATAATATTGCTGAACGATATCGGGAGCTTTACCATGCTGTTACAGGAAAAGCCCTGGAGCCGCTGCCTACAGTTGATCCCTGCGAAAGGATAAGGGAAAATATTGAAAAATGGCTCGCTGCACCCTAATTCAGGGACGCAGGTTTTCCCATTAATAATGTATTTTTGAATTGAAATTGCATTGAAATGAAGTACACCATAGACAAGACAGAGAAATACAGCCTGCTCAAACTTCACGAAACCAAGCTTGACTCTACCATTGCGCCATCCCTCAAATCTGAATTACTGACCCTTCACGCGGAAGGCGTTAAAAACATAATACTTGACCTTGAAGAAGTCAAATATACAGACTCATCAGGCTTAAGTGCTCTGCTCGTTGGCAACCGAATCCTTTCTGATGATGGCGGAATTTTTGTTCTGATCCACTTATCAGATCACGCAATGAAACTTGTTAAAATTTCTCAGCTGGATACAGTCCTGAATATACTTAACACTCCTGAAGAGGCTGTAGATGCAATTTTCATGCATGAAATAGAGAGTGGTTTACAGGAAGAGGATTAATAGCCGTGTCAATTCCTTTTGCCCTTACCATCTTAGGTTCCGGGGGCGCATTACCTGTTCAGGATAAAAATCCTTCTTGCCAGTATCTTCAAATCGGAAGTTCAGGAATACTTATAGACACGGGTGAAGGGGTTCAAAAACAGCTGCTGAAATTCGGAATCAGTCATCATAAAATCAATTATGTATTTATAAGCCACCTGCATGGAGACCATTACCTTGGTCTAATGGGATTGCTTTTCAGCATGCATCTGTCAGGCAGAAAACAGGATCTGCACATATGGAGTCATACCGGACTTGATGAGATCATAATTATTCAGCTTAAACACGCAGGATCGGTTCTCTCCTATCCCGTTCACTTCCATCATCTGGAGAAAAATAAAACTGAAACCATCCTTGAAACTGAAATTTTCTCAGTAATAACCATACCACTTAAACACAGGGTTCCGTGTTCAGGATTCTTATTCAGGGAGAAAAGAGGCCCTTACCGAATAAAAAAAGAAAGCATTCCTTCTGAGATGAAGTTAGTGCAGCTGATTCAATTAAAATCCGGATCGTCGGTGCTGAAAGAAAATGGAGAGGTTCTTTATGAACTGGAAAAGTACACCTTACCGCCTCACCCTGTAAAGTCCTATGCCTATTGCAGTGATACTGCTCCCGACGATACCGTTGCCGGTTTGATTTTTGGAACAGATCTCATTTACCACGAGGCAACTTTCATGACATCCGATGAAAAAAGAGCTGCTGAAACATTTCACAGCACTGCTGCACAGGCCGCAGAAATTGCAGTAAAAGCAGGAGCTAAAAAATTACTTATTGGTCATATCTCCGCGAGATACAAAGAGCAGTCTCAATTACTGGAAGAAGCGAAGGCCATATTTCCGAACACACTCATCGCTTCAGAAGGAATGATTGTGAACCTTAGAACTCTGGGCAATTGAAGCCGCATAGAGCAGAATACCGGCTGCCACCGAAGCGTTCAGCGACTCAGCATGGCCCTTGCCCTCAATTTTTATTCGATTCTGAATTACTGAAGCCACAGAATCTGAAATTCCTGCAGACTCATTTCCGATAACTATAACTGCATTCGGATCAAAGTGAATCGACTCAAGTGGATTTCCATTCAGAAAAGCACCATAAACAGGGCTTTTAATATTTTTCAGGAATCCGGATAACTCCCGACAGCAAAAATTAACATTGCAAAAACTGCCCATAGTGGCACTGATTACCTTCGGGTTATAAAAATCCACACATCCCGGAGAGGCCACTATTTGAGTGATGCCAAACCAATCTGCAGTCCTTATCATGGTCCCCATGTTACCAGGATCCCTGATTTCATCAAGAACCAGCACCAGTCCCTTGGCAGTAATAGGGTCTGCCTCTTTTTTCATTCGTGCTACTGCAAGCATAGCGTCATTATTCTGAAAGGAACCCATCCTTGACAGATCTTCCTCATCTGCCTCAAAAAGGCCTTCATGGAGGTTCTTTTTGAGAGATTTCAACAATTTTGAGGTTGATTCCATATACGCAACTGTAGCTGCAACAAGCTCTACCTCATAGTCAGAATGTAATAATGCCTCAACACCTTTGCGACCCTCCACAACAAAACATTGTTCTTGCTGGCGGTATTTCTTTAATTGCAGTGATTTGACGCGTTTGACTTTAGGCTTAATTGTCATGGCAAATAAATTAAGGGGGAAATTTAAAGAATTTGCCTGCCTTTGCCTTATAGTGGTACTGGCTTCCTGTAACAGCACCCGCTATCTTAAAGACAAGGAACGCATCCTGAATAGTCAGATCATCAATGCTCCTAAAGAAATCAATACAGCCAAACTGGAGGAACTTTATGTAAAAAAGTCAAATAGGAAACTACTTGGCTTTATGGGGAGTCACCTGGTCTGGATGTATTATACCGGCGTAAAAAAATATGACCGGCAAAAATTCTTAAAAAAGAGGGACCGGATTGAGGCCAGAATTAGCCACAAAAAAGTTGATTCAACAAACCTGAAGGCAATGACTAACCTTAAATTCAAAAAGTCCAAAAAACTTGATCATCAGAATAGTAAAATTGAAAATGGCAACGACTTCATGCGATGGGGAGAACCTCTGGCTCTTTTTGATCCGGCGGCTATAAAAGCAACAATGGATCGCTTTCGTGACTATTTATTTTCTCAGGGGTATTTTCACAGCAAGACAAAAGTAGCCTATAAGGAAAAAAACAGAAGGGTTGATATCACCTATACAATTGATCCCGGAAATGTTTATAAAATAGACAGTATTTCTACGATTAGTTCATCTCCTGAAATTCATGAACTAATCACAAACTTCAGCTCCGAGAGTAAAATTATCATCGGAGAAAATTTCAACCAGGATAAACTTGTTCAAGAAAGGGAAAGAATTGAATTACTTTTAAGGGACAAGGGTTATTACAATTTCAGCAGACAAATAGTCACCTTTGATGTAGATACCACAGAAAGAGGAAATTCAGGAATCCATCTTCAAATGAATATTGAGGCATCTCCTGAAGAGTTAAGAAAATTCAGGCTTGACTCTGTAAAAATGATACCTGATGTTGGAATGGAGAAATATTATTCAGGATCCAGAGACAAAGGTTCCTATAAAGGAATAAAATTTGAATTCTTTGACAAGAGATATCTGAAAAAAACTTTATCGCAGAGAATATTCATTCACCCTGACAGCCTGTTCAGCCGCACAGAGTCTTTTCTGACTCAGCGGCAGCTTGCCAATCTGGATATGTTCAAATTTGTAAATATTAATTTTGATACCACCGGAGGAAAATTCATTGCGAACATTTTCGCAAGTCCGCTCGAAAATTATTCCTGGTCAAATGAAGCTGGTGTTTCAGTAACGCAAGGGTTCCCGGGCCCTTATTATAGTGTGAGCTTTAAAAGGAGAAACACTTTAAAAGCGCTGGAGATTTTTGAACTCAATGGCCGGTTCGGATTTGAAGGCGTAGCCTCGGCAACACAACAAAATGATTTTTATAAAAGCACCGAAGCAAATATCAATGCCTCCGTTTCTTTTCCGCAATTTTTAATTCCATTGTCAAGTGAGCAAAGTCAAAAATATGCCCGCTTTAATCCAAGAACAAAATTACTTGCAGGTTATACTTATACAAACAGACCGGAATATCAGCGCTCCATTTTAACGGCATCAAGCACACTCACCTGGGAAACACCTAAAGGATTTCAATATTCTCTTACAGGAACCAATTTAAATATCATAAGATCAGATACATCAGCCGCATTCGGCGAAAGACTCCGGGAACTTGAAAATGCAGGCAACAGACTGATAAATGCATTTAAGCCGGCTTTCGTAAGTAACATGTCATTTTCTGTTACATGGAATCAGCACAACTATGGCAATATTGAGAATAATTCATTCTTCCTCAGAGCTTCTTTTGAAAGCGGCGGAACATCCTTAAATTTCTTCTCCCCTTCTTTGATTACAAAATGGGGACTTGAACCCTATAAATATCTCCGACTGAATGTTGACATGCGACAAACTACCATTGTCAATAAGTACACACAGCTTGCGTTCAGGGTAAATTCAGGGATAGGTTATGCATACAGCGCCAATAAGGTCCTTCCATATGAAAAAAATTTCTTTGTAGGAGGCAGTAACAGCATTCGAGCATGGAGACCACGTAGGTTGGGGCCAGGATCACTTCCTCCTTCCATAAGCACTGATCCGGAAGCAAACGGACTTTATGATTATCGTTTTGAAAAACCCGGAGATCTTTTGTTTGAAGCGAGTGCTGAGTTGCGTCAAAAGCTTTTTGGCTTTGTCAACTATGCACTTTTCATTGATGTCGGTAACGTCTGGTCAATCCAGAGCAACACCGACCCCAGATCAAAATTTCAGACCCGCTCCTTTTTTAAAGAATTTGGAGTTGGCACCGGATTTGGCTTTAGATTTGATTTTACATTTTTAATTCTCAGGCTTGATATGGGGCTCAAAGTATTCGACCCTGCCAGGCCCGCAGGTGACCGCTTTGTTCTTGATAAAGTACGCTTTTTCCGTCCTTTCGGGACGGACAGGGAACCCATTATATTTAATATTGGAATCGGATATCCATTCTGACTTCGTTTATATGTATACCTTCCGGCCGCTAAGGATTTATCTGCCCCTCCCCTGTATTGCTTCTGATCTTCTATTTCCAAATTCAATATATTGAACCCAATTTAATCTGATTCTATGAAATATATTCTTACTGCCTGTGTTGTTCTCTTTTCTTTTTCCGCCATTTGCCAGCAGGATTATTTTTATCCTGAAGCCGGGAATTTTGATCCCGCAATACCTACCCCTGAAAAATTCCTGGGGTATCCCATTGGCTTTCAACACACCAGACATGATAAAATCGTAGAATACTTCAAGGAGCTTGACAGACTTTCAGATCGCGTGAAAATCAAAGAGCTTGGCTATACCTATGAAAATCGATTGCAGGTCACCGCCATCATCACAAGCCCTGAAAACCATAGCCGACTTGATGAAATTAAAGCTGCCCATTTAAAAAGAAATACCTCTGCAGGCGAAAAGGATACGCCTATGGTTATTTTACTTGGCTACAATGTTCATGGCAATGAACCTTCAAGCTCCGAAGCTGCGATGTTAACAGCCTACTATCTCACAGCAAGCCGTGATCCTGAGACCATTAACTGGATGAAGAACATGGTCATTATGGTTGACCCAGTGTACAACCCTGATGGCCGCGACAGACATACCAACTGGGCAAACATGCACAAAGGTTTTCCCCCTTCTGCAGACCCGCTTGACAGAGAACACAATGAAGTATGGCCCGGTGGCCGCACCAACCACTACTGGTTTGATCTGAACAGGGACTGGTTTCTGGCCATCCATCCTGAAAGTAAAAACAGGCTGAAATTATTTCATGAGTGGAGACCCTATGTCATGACAGACCATCATGAGATGGGAACCAATTCAACCTTTTATTTTGATCCCGGAAAAAATTCAAGCAACAATCCTATTGTACCTTCCCAATTGTATGATGCGATCTATCCGAAATTCGGAGAGTATTTCGCAGGAGCCATGAATAAACTTGGTTCACAGTATTTTACCAAGGAAGCCTTTGATAAACTTTACCCGGGCTATGGCTCTTCGTATGTTAATTTTTATGGTGGCGCAGGTTTTCTTTTTGAGCAGGCCAGCTCCCGTGGCCATGTACAAAATACCCCTGCAGGTCCCGTCACTTTTGCATTTACTATCAGGAATCAGTTTGTAGCAGGCCTGACCACTGTCCGCGCATCACTCTCTGAACGCGAAAGCCTGATCAACCTGAGAATCAATTTTTATAAAACAGTCGCTGCACAGGCGAAAGCCAATCCTGTAAAAGGTTATGTTTTTGGAGACAAGAACGATCCCAACCGCACCAACGCATTTATCAATCTGTTGCTTACCCATAAGGTTGAAGTTTACAATTTGAATGGAAATATTTCAGCAGGCGGTAAAACTTTTGAAAAAGGAAACGCCTTCCTTGTTCCCGTTGAACAAGAAAATTATTTGATGGTTCGGTCAGCCTTTGAACGTGACATTATTTATACCGACAGCATATTCTATGATGCCTCCACTTGGTCACTTGTTCATGCTTTCAATATGCCGCATGCCGAGCTCAAGACTCCGGGCGCGAAGGGCGAGCAATTACTTTCTGTACCTGAAAAACTTACAAAACCTCTTATACAGGATGCTTATTCATACCTGATAGAACTTACGGACTACCGTTCACACCGTGCAATCTGGCAATTGCAGCAGGCCGGTGTGGTTACGAAGACAGCATTCAAACCTTTTTCTGCAGTCATTGACGGAAAAGAAAAGAAATTCGGGTATGGAACACTGATCATACCTGCTTCCGGACAGGTAATGAATAGACAACAACTTGTTTCAGCACTGACGGCAATTTCAAATGACTGTAAGATTGATATTCATGGCGTTCAGACAGGCTATAACCTTTCAGGGATAGACCTCGGATCAAACCTTGCTCAGACCATTAAACCGGTCAAAGCGATTATGCTTATGGGTAACGGCGTAATGGCCAATGAGGCAGGTGAAACATGGCATTTGCTGGATCAAAGGATAGGAATGCCGATTACAAAGGTTGATGTTGCCAACATAGGAAGGGTTCAGTGGTCTGATTACAATGTGCTGATTATGGTAAACGGAACCTATATGTTTGACAAAACTGTCACTGACAAAATCAAATCCTGGGTTCAGTCCGGTGGCACTTTAATTACATTTAAAGGCGCGAGTGAATGGGCCATAAGACAAGGACTTGCAAAACAAAAGCTTGTCCCTTCTGATACCTCAGGGAGGGCTGCCCGGTTAAACTTTGAAGATGCCGGTGCCACTGAAGGAGCAAAAGCAATCGGAGGCTCCATTTTCCAGGCCGACCTTGACCTGACAAGTCCGGTTGGTTTTGGATTTACAGATCGTAAAATTTCAGTTTACCGCAATGGCTTAACTTTCCTGCAGCCGTCAAAAAATCCTTATACAAACATTGCGGTTTATACAGCCAACCCACTTATTGGCGGATATCTTCATAAGTCGCAGAAGAAACGGGTGGCAAATTCAGCCGCGGTTCTGCTTAATCCGGAAGGACAAGGACGGATTATTTTATTTGCTGATAATCCCAACTTCAGAGGGATATGGTACGGAACCAATAAACTTTTCCTGAATGCATTGTTCTTTGGGCCGTTGACAACATTGCCTCAGAGAGGCGCTTTTGAAGCCGATTAAACCGGTATTAGTGAATTATTCAAAATCCCTGACCTGAGATTCAAAAAATAAGGCAGGGATTTTTTGCGGAGGCAAATTGTTGTACAGTATTTCTCTGTTGAATTTACTTATATCTTTCAGTGTAAGTTTTATACTCATTAAGGTACGAGGGCAATTTTATTGAATAAATGCTCTCGATAAGAGGTAAAGAGTAAACTTCAAAAAAATGCCTCTCCGGGAGCTGTGGATTTTTTCTGATTTGAAATATAACGATGGTTTTATTATAAATAGTTCGGTATTAGATACCGAAAGAGTTGCTTGTCGATGGGGTGTGGTCTGCGTATTTTTATTTTTTAGTATTTATTTTCATGATAAAAATTTAATCATCTCAGATGCACAAAATTAAGTTTGGTCAAGCCAAGGAAGTTGTCCCGCATTTTTTACCGTAATGAATTGTGATGATTTCATTTTCTCAGCTATTTTTTCGCCTTCAATAGGATTTTGAAAAGCGGCCTTGTCGCCCCACAGAAATATTATTGAAGTTGTAACAAGGTGCATTTTATTTTCTACAAAATAATTCTTTCTATAAAGCCGCTCATTGTGGCGATGTTCACTAACAATATCAACCAGCCAAGTTTATATGTTGTAAGAGTAGAACCCCAATAGCCACAATCGATATATTCGTCTGAAAGTTTGCATGCGTCTGCAACCAAGAGTATTACATGGAGTTTTCTTGTTCCCTTAAACCTTGGTTTCGCAACAGTCGCCCATAATAAATTATTGATGCCCCGAACTCCTTACAATCTAAGGAAAAAGGGGAGCTTTAAATTAACCCATGCGGGTGCGCAAAGAAATACGATTTTGTTTATTTTAAATGGTATTTCATGGCAAACAAGGTTTGCAGCTACCTAAAGGTGATGATTTCGAAGCACTTCATCGTCAGCCAAGCAGAAACTTTGATAGAAGCACAAAGCTTGATTTAACCACTGAACCGCCTCTTTTGAGTAGGTTCTGTAAACAAAGTTTTTTAAAAGTTCACTTGTGCTTGAATTCTTAACAAGTTTCCTGCTTGGTAATTGTCCCGCTTTACAAAATCTTCATATCGTCTCTTAGATATTGTGTAGTTAACAACTAATTCAAAATTTTTATTTACCTGCCATTCGCCACCAATTTCAAACTCTTTAACGGTATAACTTCTTGAATCTCGTTCGTGTTTTTTTGCTCCATCATAGTATTGGTATCTAATAAATGGAATGAGAATTTGTTTGTCAAATTTTGCTAAATAGCTTAGTGTTACATAGCCTCCTTTAAGAGGCATAACCCCTATTGAGTCTGTTACTTTATTGAATTCAGGACCTTTACCAAAATTATATTCTGCCTGAATGCCAAATGGTTTTGGATATAATACAAAGGTGCCTGCCACCCTTTGGTCCAGGTAATTTAAGTCCACATTAGTTTTTACTCCACTGCTAAGATTTGCTTTTGGCATTACCCATTTTCCGGTGTAAGCTTGTACCCCAAGCTCTATGATTTGATTTTTATATTCAAAAGGGTATGTAAATCGGCTTACAATATGAGGTTCGTTGTTTAATTCTGGATTATTCGCAGTCTGACCATTATATGCTCCGAAGGAAAAAATGCCATAATCGCCACTCCCCTTTAGTCCATCGTTTACTAACATTGAGTAGAGTTTTCGTTTCTCTTTAGGAGCCCAGTAAAAAAACACACCAATGTCACGTTCATTTGACACAGCACTATTCAAAGCATCGTTTCGGTCAAGCGGGATTCTATTTTGGCTCGACTGCATATTTTCAAAGCCATAAGGAATCTTACTTTGACCAATTCTAAATCTAAATTCGTTGTCTTTGTCTATACCCACATCAAAATATGCATCTCTTATTTGCGCAAAATTCAAACGATCTGAAGAAGGGCTACTCGCAAAATCAGGTTGAACATAGAAATAAACGTTTCTGTTGATCTGTCCATAAAAGATAATCCGCATACGTCTCATAAAAAATCCACCATCTTTTCCCCACGACTTATCACATTGTTCACATCCTAATTTTTCATTTGTCTCAAGCAGTCTATTATATCTTATTTGAGAATAACCTCTAATAGAAAAGTTGTCGTACCATTTTTTAGGTTGCACAACTTCCTCAGGCGCATTGATTTTTATATTATCAGATTGAGCATATGAATTCAATGAAATCAGTAAAAATGCTATAGCGAAATATATGTATGTCATCAATATGTGTCGTTCTTTAAATGTTGTGTTAAGCCAGAGTTTATTCAGGGCCGGGATTAGGAAGGCTTGTTAAATGCGCAGCATGACAAGCCTGACCTGCTCCGTCACTGTCCCCGTGGCTGAACGAAATTAGTAAAACAAATTTTATTTTTTTTTGCACCCCGGCATTAAATAAACTTATTGTTGGTATTTGTAAGGTCCTTCACCGCACTTCATTTCGTAGCCTTGTCTTTCGTCACTCGTTAATGTCACACATTTCTATCTAAACCAGTCGTATGGTTGGGCATTTTTCATTGACGTCATTGTCCG
>JBMTCO010000036.1:0-21412 GCA_049430945.1 Cyclobacteriaceae bacterium | reverse complement strand
AGCTGTTTATATATGAAGGCACCCAGCATGCGTTTCATAATGACACCGCACCAACCAGATACAATGAACAAGCTGCTAAACTTGCATGGAACAGGACAATTGAGTTTTTTGAAAGTCAATTGAAATAGATATGCGCATCACGCCTCTGGATTTTATTAACAGTCCGCTGGATGGGAAAATCTCAAGATTATATGAAAAGGGGACTTTTATAACCTCTATCCGGTATTACAGGCATAAAATTAATTTGTACCTCCTGGAAAATTTTTACGTAGAAGTTTTTGTGAATCATAAGCTTGGTAAAATTGAAAAAATAAGTCTGCTGGACAGTAATCACAGCCGCATGAAATTTTACTGTGATCAGATCAGGCTGGGGTTGAGCGGACTGGCCGGTTAAACCTTATTCTTTTTAATGCGTCTAAATTTTTCTTATCTGAATTTTTTAATGAAGAGTATTCTTTTTTCGGCATTATTTCTGATTATTTTTTTAACCGGATGCTCAGACGATCTAGGTGAATCACAACCTTGGCTTGCCATCAGGGCACAGTTCGGAGATAAGATCAATCCTGATAATCCTGATGATTATGCAGGTCAGAGCCGCCCGACTTATATCACCAGAGACAACACAAGAAATAATCCAATTGAGAACAAAAAGGCATTGCTTGGCCGCGTATTGTTTTATGACAAACAGTTGAGCATAGATAATACAGTAGCGTGCGCCTCCTGTCATCAGCAGCCTTTGGCATTCGGTTCAATAAGAACATCCAACGATGGTGTTGAAGGCGGGACAACAGCCCGTCACAGCATGAGACTGGTCAACAGCCGCTTTGCAGCCGAGGTAAAGTTTTTCTGGGACGAACGGGCAGCAACACTTGAAGCGCAGACCACACAACCTATACAGGACCACGCCGAAATGGGTTTCAGCGGCAGAGACGGAAGACCGGGATTTTCCGATTTAATTCAGAAGCTTAACGGAATCGGTTATTATGAAGAGCTATTTGAACTCGCATACGGCGATTCAGAAATTACTGAAGGCAGGATTCAACAGTCTATTGCACAGTTCATTCGCAGCATCCAGTCATTTGATTCCAAATTTGATGCGGGACGGATTCTTGTTACCGGTGATATTGTTCCTTTCTCCAATTTTTCCCAGCAGGAAAACCAGGGAAAAAATCTGTTTTTACTTCCTCCGCAGTTTGATGGTTCCGGTAGCCGGATTGGCGGAGGAGCCGGTTGTGCAGGATGCCATGCGCCTCCTGAGTTTGATATCTCACCCAACTCACGCAACAATGGTGTGACCGGAAAAATAAATTCACTGGTGCCTGATTTTACGGTTACACGGGCTCCCACACTCCGTGATTTGATAGATGCAAACGGAAACCTGATAGGTCCTTTTATGCACGACGGCTCTCTGAAGACTCTTGAAGAGGTGATTGAACATTACAATGTCATTCCGATTGTTGAGGGGAATAATAATCTTGATCCTAAACTCAGGCCGAATGGGATGCCTCAAAAACTTAACCTGACTGATATTGAAAAACAGGCGCTGGTTGCATTTTTGAAAACACTGTCGGGCAAGGCTATGTACACCGATAAAAAATGGAGTGATCCTTTTTAGTTCTGAAAGGAAAATTTAAACCTTTCTGCCTTTCGGTCATCTTAAAGAAAAAATTTTATGAAGAAAATTATTTTTTCCTTTTTGATGACTCTGGTTGTTACAGGGTTTTCATTTGCGCACAATCTTCCTTCAATGCATGTTCCTAGAGCTCATGGAAGATTATTAGCCGGAATTCGTCCGGGTCCAGGATTTTCAATTCATCCACGCATCAATCGCTTTGAACAGCGCCGGCTTATGAAGGCTGCCCGTATTGCCCGGCGGGATGGAAGCATCAGCAGAAAAGAGGCGTTTGTTCTTCATGGAATGCGCGACCGTTCTATTGCAAGAGCAGGTTTTCGCGGAAACCGTCTTTGCAGGTAATCAATCAATAAAATAGTGAAAATAAGGGGCTCTCCTCGGAGCCCCTTTTTATTGTGCTCCTGCTTTGATCTCTTCCACAACGGAAGGATCAAGAAGGGTAGTTGTATCACCAAGATTTGAGGTATCGCCCTCCGCCACTTTCCTCAGTATCCTTCTCATGATTTTACCTGACCTTGTTTTGGGCAGACCGCTTACAAAGTGGATTTTATCAGGCTTTGCAATGGGTCCGATGATCTTTGAAACTACTTCACGGATTTGTTTGCGAAGCACTTCTTCATCCTCAGGTTTTTTATAACAAATCACGAATGCATAAACACCCTGACCTTTGATGTCATGCGGATATCCAACCACAGCAGATTCGCAGACTTCTGCATGTTCATCGATGGCGTTCTCAATTTCGGCTGTACCCAGGTTATGTCCTGAGACAATGATGATGTCATCCACGCGACCGGTGATTCGGTAACTTCCTTCTTCATCACGCCGGCAGCCATCACCGGTAAAATAATAGCCCTCAAAAGTTGAGAAGTAGGTGTCTTTGAAACGCTGGTGGTTTCCGTAAATGGTTCGTGCAATACTTGGCCACGGAAACTTCATCGCCAGCCGACCTTCAATGGGTCCGGTTTCAGAGGCAGGTTTAGCAGAAATTTCGTTACCCTTTTCATCCATGATGACCGGTTGAACACCGGGCATTGGCGTGGTGGCAAATGCAGGTTTTAATTTAGTGACGCCGGCAATGGGTGAAATTAAAATCCCGCCTGTTTCAGTCTGCCACCATGTATCTACGATCGGACAATTTCCTTTTCCAATGTTGGTATGGTACCAGTGCCATGCTTCTTCATTAATTGGCTCACCTACTGATCCGAGTAATTGAAGTGAACTCAGATCATGGCGTTCAACGAAACTCAGCGGTGCCTGCTGCAGCGAACGTATTGCGGTAGGAGCAGTGTAGAAGATATTGATTTTATTTCTTTCAATCATTTGCCAGAACCGGCCCCAGTCAGGCCAGGAGGGAACCCCTTCAAACATAACCGTAGTGGCCCCGTTTGCCAGTGGTCCATAGAGTATATAACTGTGGCCCGTAATCCAGCCCACATCTGCAGTACAGCAGAAAATCATTCCTTCTTTATACTGGAATACGGTTTTAAATGTATAGCCAACATAAACCATATAGCCACCGCAAGTGTGAACCATTCCTTTGGGCTTACCTGTTGAACCAGAGGTATAGAGAATGAAAAGCAGATCTTCAGCATCCATGACTTCAGGTGTGCAAACTGCTGAATGTTTTTCCATTTCCTTTTTCCAGTACAAATCCCTGCCTTCCTTCATCGGAGGATTGGAATGGGTATGCTCCAGCATCACAACTTTTTCCACACTTGGACAACTTTCCAGTGCCTCATCAACTATTTTTTTCAGATCAATTTTTTTATCCCCGCGAAAGGCACCATCTGATGTCAGAACAACCCTGGATCCGCAATCATTGATACGGTCTGCGAGGGAACCTGCCGAGAAACCGGCAAAAACCACAGAATGAACGGCACCGATTCGGGCACAGCCGAGAATGGCAAAGGCAGCTTCAGGGACCATTGGAAGGTAAATGCAAATGCGGTCGCCTTTTTTGATTCCGAGGGAGCGGAGCATATTGGCTACCCTGCAAACCTCATCATGCAATTCCTGATAGGTGATGTGGCGAGCCTGATCCTTCGGGTCATTGGGCTCCCAGAGAATGGCAGTCTGATTGGCGCGCTCAGGAAGATGTCTGTCAATACAATTCTCCGTGATATTCAGCTTTCCGCCAATAAACCATTTTACTTCGGGTTTGGTAAAGTCCCATTCCAGTACCTTATCCCATGATTTTTTCCAGCTGTAGCCTGCTGCCACAGAAGACCAGAATTCCTCAGGATGGCTTATACTGGATTGATAAACTTCATTATAGGTAGTCAGTGAATTGATTTCGTGGGTCATAAAAATCGCATTATTGGGGCATGAATTTAAAAAAATACTTAACCTGTCTGTCACAGCATTTTACATACAGTTCAGTCTTTAAAAAATAAAATCTGCTGCCAGGGCTGTCAGTGTGCCAAGTATGGCCACTGCCAGTTTTTTGAAATTAAAATGATGGTTGGCGTTGCTCTCAAAAACAATGGTGGTGGAGATGTGCAGAAAGCTTCCGCAAACCAGCGCAAACAATCCGTGAAAAAATCCGGTACTCAGAACGGACTGTTCAAATAGAAGATCGCCGGTCCATAGACCTGCAGGTGATGCCAGCGCAAACAGAGCCATAAATAAAACTGCTTTTTTGTGCGGGAGCTCACAAGACAATACGCTGACCAGCGCAAAGGTCTCCGGCAACTTGTGCATCAGCACTCCGTACAATAATGATTGCGGAACTGAAGTTTCTCCACGGCCGGCGTTGGCCAGCATCCCGCCTTCCATGAACGCATGAATTCCAAGAGCGGTTACGACCAGCACTGCTGTGGAGGATTTGTGCGCTTCACCTTTATGATGGCTGTGCAGATGACCATGCTCTACACCCTGCGTAAAGAATTCAAGAATCTGCTGAAAGAAAAATCCTGCCAGTACCAGCATACCTGTAAACGGGCCGCCGGCCTCATCATTCATCAGATCAGGAAGAATGTGGGTAATAGTGATGGCAAACAGATATGCTCCTGAAAAAACCAGTGCCATTCGGTATCTTTTGCCGGCATTCTCTTTTGAAACTGGAAGAATAAAAGCAGCCATTCCTCCAACCACTGCCGACATCAGTAAAAGCAGACCATCTTTCATTTTTGCACTTCAAAATCAATCATACTGCTCAGACCTGAAGTGACATACCGCTCCATCCCTCCGGGTACAGACCAGATCAGGCAAGCCTCCAGTTCCGGGTGTTCTTTTAACATCGCTATAGCTTTTTCATGTCCCATTGACATGAAAGCTGTTGCCCATGCATCTGCCAGTGTACAGTTTTCTGCAAAAACTGATGCACTCATGATCTGCTGCTCTGCCGGGTAACCGGTAACAGGATTAATGGTGTGTGAATAACGAATGTCGTTGACTTCCCTGTAATTAAAATAGCTGCCGGATGTGGAGAAACTTTTGTTTTCAAGATTGATATAGCCGATAAATGATTCGGGTTTCATCGGATTGACAAGTCCGAGGCGCCACGGCTTTCCGCTTTTTTTATTTATTCCAACAGCCATTCCTTCTCCTCCAACTTCTACAAGCATATCAGTGATTCCCTTTTGTCTCAAAAAATCAGTGATGACATCCGCCCCATATCCCTGCCCAATCGCACTGAAGTCCAGTTGTATGCGCTCATCTGATTTGGTTAGGCTGTCTGCCTTTATCCGGATTTTATCAAATCCCACAAAAGTTCTTGCACGCTCTACTTCAGCAGTATCAGGCGAAACAATTTTTTTTGGTCCGAATCCCCATGCATTAACCAGCGGCATTACAGTAGGGTCATAAGCACCGCCTGACTCACGAAAAACTTTCTCAGAAATTTTCAGTGGAGGTAAAAAATAGGGCAGGTTGAATTTGATTCCGGTTCTGCTGTTGTTGAATCCGGAGATTTCAGCAGCAGAATCCCATGTGCTGATAGATTTGTTAACCAGGACAAGCAGTGAATCTACAGCCTGCTGAAAATTTCTGCCCTGATTGTCAAAATACGTTACATGATAGGAGGTTCCCATTGTCTTGCCTTCAAGCTGAACGGGTGGAAGGGACTTACCCTTTCTGTATTGCATTACAGCCAGAACGGCTACAACCAGAAGAATGGAATAAAGAATATTTTTTGCCCTGTTACTCATGTTAAATGGAACGAAGCCGCAATTTAGGTGATTCATGCCCTCTTTTACCTAACTTTCGGCTTTAACCGATGCGTGAAGATTATCTGAAAGGTGATCAGGAGGGTAAGAACCCCGATGAGCGCGAATTTGAACGCGCACTGAGGCCGTTGTCATTTCAGGATTTCAGCGGACAGCAAAAGGTCCTGGATAACATAAAAATATTTGTTCAGGCGGCTCGCCAGCGAAAAGAACCTCTGGATCATGTATTGCTCCACGGCCCACCGGGTTTAGGTAAAACCACTTTATCGCATATCATCGCCAATGAGCTTGGCTCTTCCATCAAGGTTACCTCAGGCCCGGTGCTGGATAAGCCAAGTGACCTCGCAGGATTGCTTACCAATCTTGAGGAAAATGATGTATTGTTCATTGATGAAATACATCGCCTCAATCCGGTTGTGGAAGAATACCTGTATTCGGCAATGGAGGATTTTAAAATAGATATCCTGCTGGACTCCGGGCCCAATGCCCGATCTGTCCAGATTGGATTGAATCCCTTCACTCTCATAGGTGCAACCACTAGGGCAGGCTTGCTCACTTCACCATTAAGAGCACGTTTTGGAATCAACGCCCGTCTGGAGTACTACGATTCTGAATTGCTTACCGGAATTGTAAAAAGATCTTCAGCAATTCTTAGCACACCTGTGGAAAAAGATGCTGCCTTTGAAATTGCCAGAAGGAGCAGGGGTACGCCCAGAATTGCAAACAATCTTTTGAAGCGCACCAGGGACTTTGCGCAGGTAAAGGGAAATGGAACCATCACAAAACCGATCGCCGAGATGGCACTAAACGCTCTGGATGTGGATGAAGATGGTCTTGATGAAATGGACAACCGCATTCTGCTTGCCATCATTGAAAAATTCAAAGGCGGTCCGGTCGGTTTGTCAACCATTGCTACTGCTGTAAGTGAAGAAGCCGAAACAATTGAAGAAGTTTATGAGCCTTTTCTGATTCAGGAGGGTTACCTCAAGCGAACTTCAAGAGGAAGAGAAGTCACTGAAAAGGCTTATCGTCATTTAAAAATGCCGCCGCCATTAAGGCCCGGACAGGCTCCCGGATTATTTGAGTCTTGATTCCAGCAACACCAATATTCTTTTGAATCAGTTGATTTTAGAACGGACCAGGCTGGTGAAGCAGCGTGCACTTGAAGCAGGGTTTCAGAAGTGTGGAATTTCAAAAGCTGAATTTTTAGCCTCAGAAGCTCCATTGCTTGAAAAGTGGCTGAAGAATAAATTCCATGGCAGCATGTCTTATATGGAGCGGCATTTTGACGAGCGTCTTGATCCGTCCAGACTTGTGCCAGGTGCAAAATCAGTTGTATCTGTTCTCTATAATTATTTTCCTTCCAAAGAATTAATTAATCCCGAAGGGTTTAAGGTAGCACGATATGCCTATGGTGAAGATTACCATCAGGTCATCAAAGAAAAATTAAAAAATCTGATTAATATTCTTCGTGCTGAAATCGGTGACTTTGACGGAAGAGTTTTTGTTGATTCGGCGCCGGTTATGGAGCGGCAGTGGGCTCAGCGCTCCGGACTGGGATGGACCGGTAAAAACAGTCTTCTGTTGAACCAGTCTATGGGTAGTTATTTTTTCCTGGCTGAACTTATTATTGACCTTGAGCTTGAAGCGGATGATCCGGTGACGGATCGTTGCGGTACATGTACCGCTTGCATCGATGCATGTCCGACAGATGCTATTGTTCAGCCCGGGGTGATTGACAGCAACCGATGCATCTCACATCTGACCATTGAGTTGAAAGAATCAATTCCTGATGAATTTTCAGGACGCATGGAAAACTGGATTTTTGGCTGTGATATTTGTCAGGAGGTTTGTCCATGGAACAGATTTTCCAGACCACATCAGGAACTAAGATTTGAGCCTTCAGGCGAATGGCCGGAATTCACCAAGGCAGAATGGAAGGAATTGACTGAAGAAGTATTTAATAAAAATTTTAAAAAATCTGCAGTCAAAAGAACCGGATGGATGGGTCTTAAAAGAAATATCGCAAGCGCAGACACTTCACCATCGGTGCAGCCGGGTCATTCTGAATCTTAGGTCCAATCTCAAGCCTTCAGTTGAAGCACTTATTAAGAATTATATCAAATCTTCCGGTAAAGGTATCATAGCACCATGCACGGAGTTCAGGGATTTCTGTTTCAATAAGTGTTCGGAGTGCTTTTCGTAATTCTTTCTCAAACAGCATCGCATCAAAACTGACTCTTGTAAGTATGATCTTAAAATATTCCAGCATTCCTGAAGTCCTGACCATTGTAAAAAATTTGGTTGAACAAAAAATTCAAATTATAAAAGTGCGTGTCTCTTTGTAAAGTGTGGATTACCTTTACGTTTTGATTTAAATCATTGATTGGAATCTGATGAGACTTAATGGTATTTTGTTGTCTTTGGTAATGCTCGGAGTCAGCTATGTCAGTGTCCGTGGTCAGCAGGCTGCTATTATTCTGGGGCCTGATGAGATTGCTGAAAATCAGGTCTGGACCATTACGCTGACCATTAACAACGAGCCACTCAGAAATTATGAGCAGTTTCCTGAAATTCCGGGTTTTCGGAAACGGGGTACCAGCACCCAATCACAGACCAGTATCATTAATGGTCAGATGAATTCTTCCTATTCTGTGGTGATGACTTACACGCCGCTGAAACAGGGTATCATCAATATTCCGGCCATAACACTTAAAATAAATGGTCAGCCTGCTACTTCTCAGGCCAAAAAGGTGCGGGTAGGTCCTGCCTCAGGCGCTCAGGGTCGTGATCCTTCACGAAGTCCATTTGAACAGGATCCTTTTGAGGAATTTTTTGGAGGCCGGCGAGAAACAGAATTTATTGATGTGAAGGAAGATGCTTTCCTCGCGGTCACCACCAGTAAGGATGAAGTGTATGTTGGTGAAGGATTTACTGCAACGCTGTCATTTTTTGTTGCCGAATCCAATAAGGCTCCGCTTCAATTTCATGAGCTCGGGGAACAGCTCACTGATATTCTGAAAAAACTCAGACCCTCTGCCTGTTGGGAAGAAAATTTTAACATCGAAAATATAGAAGGTGAGCGCATACAGCTTGCAGGTAAAGACTATACGCAGTACCGTATTTATCAGGCAGCTTATTATCCCCTCAGCAATACGCCAATTCAGTTTCCTTCCATTGGCCTGAATATGATTAAGTTCAAAGTGGCCAAAAACCCTTCCTTCTTTGGGCAAAATCGTCGTGAAGATTTCAAAATGTTTTATTCTAAACCTAAAACAGTCAGGGTAAGAGAATTGCCTCCACATCCGCTGCGGGAATCTGCAGCCGTTGGCCGTTACAGACTGGATGAAAAACTTTCAGCACAAAAAACAGAAACAGGTCGCAGCATAGCATATGACTTCACAGTTTCCGGTGAGGGAAATATTTCAGGAATTCCTTTGCCTCAGGTATTAAAAGATCATCGTCTGGAATTTTTTGATCCGAACATGAGACAATCCGTTAGTCGGGGAAATGGCAGAGTTACCGGATCTAAAAAGTTCAGTTATTTCCTTGTCCCTCAGGAGCCGGGTATTTATGATCTTGGAAGCAGGGTGTTTATGGTTTATTTTGATCCGGTTCTGAAAAAATATGACACCCTTCGTTCCGGAAAAAAGCTTGAAGTATCGGGGGAAAGCATGACGGGCCTGCTCATGACCAGCAATGATGCAACCTCATTTTACGACCGAATTTCAGAAGCGGATAATTCCCTTTCACATCGTACAGATTATGCTTATGTTCGCTTTCTGATGAATGGATTGATTCTTTTGGTACTTGGTATATCCGTTTATCTGGTCATAAAAAAACCAAAATAGTTTTTTCAGATGAATTCATACGGCAGGCATTTCAGGATTACAACATTTGGCGAGTCTCACGGACCCGCTATTGGCGTAATCATCGATGGCTGCCCTGCAGGTATTGATTTTGATGAGCGACTTATCAGAGCCGAGCTTGACCGCCGGAAGCCAGGGCAGTCGCACATAACAACTCAGCGCCGTGAAGATGAAAATTTTCGTGTACTCTCCGGTGTCTTTGAAGGCTTCACCACAGGAACACCTATTGCCATCGTTATTGAAAATCAGGATCAGCGCAGCAAAGATTATTCTCATATCCGGGATTCCTTCAGGCCTTCCCATGCTGATTATACCTACGAAATCAAATATGGTGTTCGGGATTACAGAGGTGGTGGACGGAGTTCAGCAAGAGAAACGGCAGCGCGTGTAGCAGCAGGGGCTGTCGCCCGAATGCTCCTGAACCGCCATGGAATAACTGTTGATGCCTTTGTTTCCCGAGTAGGAGATATTCAGGCTCCGCATTTTAACACGCTGGATTTTAGTAAAACGGAAGATAACGTCGTGCGCTGTCCTCATCCTGAAACGGCTGAGAAAATGATTGCCCTGATTGATAATACCCGTCTGGACCGCGATACGATTGGCGGGGTAGTTACCGGTGTAATCCGTAATCTCCCTGCCGGGCTAGGAGAACCGGTGTTTGATAAATTTCATGCTGAACTCGGAAAGGCGATGCTTGGAATTAATGCGGTGAAGGGATTTGAATATGGCAGCGGCTTTGAAGGCACACGTCTCAAGGGTTCTGCTCACAATGATGAATTTTATAACGATGGCGACAGAACCCGTACGCGCACGAATCATTCTGGTGGTGTTCAGGGAGGAATTACAAACGGGGAAGAGGTTTATTTTAATGTAGCCTTCAAGCCTGTAGCTACCATCATGCAGGATCAGTCCAGCATAGATCGCCATGGAAATGAAGTGACCGTTGAAGGTAAGGGCAGACACGATCCTTGTGTGGTGCCCCGTGCAGTACCCATTGTTGAAGCAATGGCTGCTCTGGTGGCTGCAGATTTTCTGCTTGGCGCCAGGCTTTCAAGGGCCTGAATATTATAAGCGACTTTACTTTCCCCACTTATCTCTGTCAAGGCTCCGGTAGTTGATAGCTTCCGCCAGATGTTGCAGCTCAATGTTTTCTTTTTCATCCAGGTCGGCGATGGTACGTGAAACTTTTAAAATCCTGTCATAGGCCCTGGCCGACAGACCAAGTCTTTCCATAGCTTTTTTGAGGAGGGCTCTTCCTTCATCGCTGATTTTACAAATTTCTTTTACCTGATTGGATGCCATCATGGCGTTACAGTGAATCTGTTTATCCTGAAAGCGAATTGACTGTAATGCTCTCGCTTTGACCACACGCTCACGTACTGAATGTGAGGTTTCACTTCCCTGACGGCCTGTCATCTCATCAAAGGTGACGGGAACAACTTCTACATGAAGATCAATCCGGTCAAGCAACGGACCACTGACTCTGCTAAGGTATCGCTGAACTACTCCGGGTCCGCAGCTGCAGGATTTTTCCGGATGGTTATAATATCCACACGGGCATGGATTCATACTGGCCACGAGCATAAAGTTTGCAGGAAAGTCAATAGAGATTTTTGCTCTGCTGATGGTGACTTTACGATCTTCCATAGGCTGACGCATGACTTCAAGTACCGCACGCTTAAACTCAGGGAGCTCATCCAGAAAAAGTACGCCATTATGGGCAAGTGAGATTTCTCCGGGCTGCGGTATACCGCCGCCGCCAACCAGTGCAATGTCTGATATCGTATGGTGTGGGGTGCGAAAGGGACGTGCAGTCATAAGCGATGCACCTTTCCCAAGCCTTCCTGCCACGGAATGGATTTTAGTTGTTTCGAGAGCTTCCGTGAGTGTTAGAGGCGGTAAAATGGTACCAAGTCTTTTTGCGAGCATTGTCTTTCCTGCTCCGGGCGGACCGATCATGATCAGGTTATGCCCGCCTGCCGCGGCAATTTCCAATGCCCTTTTTATATTTTCCTGTCCCTGCACATCTCTGAAATCTGTTTCGTAACTATTCAGCTGTTGCTGAAATATTTCACGGGTATCAATCTGAAGAGGTTGAATTTCCATCTTCCCGGTAAAAAAATGAATAGCCTCCTCAAGAGTGTCAACCCCGATTACATCAAGCTGATTGACAATGGCGGCTTCAGTTGCATTCTGTTTTGGAAGAATGATTCCCTTGAAACCCTCCCGGCGCGATTGAATGGCAATTGGCAGAACCCCACGGATAGGTCGGAGGATTCCGTCCAGTGATAATTCACCCATGATGACATAGTCTTCCAGGTGATCGGCACGGATTTGTTCACTGGCCTTCAAAATTGAAAGTGCAATGGGTAAATCATACGCAGATCCTTCTTTTCGTATATCAGCAGGAGCAAGGTTGACCACCACACGATTTCTTGGCATATAATATCCGATTGACTTAAGCGAAGATTCAACCCGATGCTGGCTTTCTTTTACTGCACTGTCCGGAAGTCCGGTCATATAGAAATCAAGTCCCTGTGCCACATTCACTTCAACGGTGATGGTTTTGGCGTCCACGCCGTGTACTGCGCTTCCAAATGTTTTTGCAACCATATCTGCCTTATTTCCGGCGATATAGTTCTATAATCCGGATTCAGAGATATTTCCCGGTTTTCATACGGGGTTGATTGAGGAAAGTACGGTGCAGAAGAAACTGAAAGAAAATCATCGCGATGGCCTGAGGATGCCACTCATCCTAAGATTTTCTGAAATTTTTTCACCGTAATCGTGGGCCATCCGTTCGGTACTTGAGGGATCGAAGGATTGAGTCTGAACCGACCAAAGTAATTTTTTTTCTCTGAGATCATACAGATTGCTTTCCCAGAAATATCTTGTATCGGTAACATAATATCCGGGTTGATATATTCTGCTGTTCATCATCATCTGATAGCCCCAGAAATTATTGTAGTAATAGAAAAACGGAGAATAATAAAAGTAACCATGATGGTAATAACGTTCCCGCTCCTTGTCAAGTAACACAACTGTAAGCACCAGATCAATGTTATTATTTCTTAGTTCTTCCAGTGCAGCAGTCTCACTGAGGCCTTCAAATGTTTTCGGACCAAACGCGCTGTAGGATGAAACTGCGCCATATCCCATTTCACGGAGATCTTCCGTCAGATGCTTTTCCATATTTTCCCTTACGGACCGGTCATTGTCCCTCACCAGCCCAAGAATCAGAATTTTTCCTGAAACAACAGAACCTGGTATTTCTGTTTTCCATTCAGAAGTAATCCGTGTGGTTGAACAGGAAAGAAAAAGAAAGCTGAGAAGGAACAAAAGATTTTTTCCGGGCATACCCTAACTTACGGTATGTGTATATGCTTTTGGAATGACCAAAATCAAAACTCCGGGTGATCAGTTAATAGATGATTTATAGATTGGCGCTTATGCCGGAAAGTCTTCTTGAAATCCTTGACCGGACTTCACTGATTTTACGAATTCCCTCTTCAAATCTTCTGATGGTCACATTTAGAATCAGCATCGATAAACCGATTTTATTTTTTAAAACCATTTTATCTTCCGCGGTTTTGAGATTGAATTTCATCTCTGATTCATGACCGGCGCGTATAACTTTGCTCAGATCAAAATTTTTAACAGCATAATCCCAGTTATTGGTAATCACAGCCTGATGATTCAGTTCAATCCTGAAAGCAATCTGACCATAAACAACTTCATAAAGTGTCATGATATCCCTACGCAGGGTATCTTCAAGAATCAGCCCAATTTCTCCTGTCGATTTGATCACCTCAAATTCAGAATCATTCGGGTGAAATTCTGCAACCAGAATCATGCTTCTGACATAATGCCCAAGACTATCTGTAGTGCCTGTGTCGATGGATTTCTCCAGAGCTTTGAGTCGTCTCAGGGACTCCTTCATATCCGAGAGCTCGATACTGATGGTTGCACTGTCTGTTTCAAGATTGGAGTGAAGGTTGCTCAAGTGCAGGGATTCCCGTCGGCGATCCTGTTTATCCTGCCGCCACTCCTCAAACCACCAGGACAAAGTAATTCCAAGAAAAATGATCAGAAGCTCTCCCGCGTAAACGGGCAGATAACTAAAAATCAGACCTTTTCTTAAATGCCGGAGCGCTCTCATGGAAGGTCAAATGTTAGAAATTTATAGAAAATACACGTTATAAATATGTTAAAAGAAAATTCAAGCCCGCTGAATTTCAGTCAGCTTTCTGTAAATGCCTTCTTTTTGTAAAAGCTCTGTATGAGTGCCCCGCTCTGCAACGGTACCATTCTGAATGACAATGATTTCATCTGCGTGCTGAATGGTACTGAGCCGGTGTGCAATTATCAGACTTGTGCGATTTTCCATCAGTTTGAATAAAGCATCCTGAACAAGTTTTTCACTTTCGCTGTCAAGGGCCGAGGTGGCTTCATCCAGTATCAGAATAGGCGGATTTTTAAGAATGGCCCTTGCAATACTCAGGCGTTGCCGCTGGCCTCCTGACAACTTTGAACCTCTTTCGCCGATGACAGTCTGATACCCTTGCTCGGTCTGCATTATGAAATCATGGGCATTGGCAATTTTTGCGGCCTCTGTTACGGCCTGCTCGGTTGCTTCCGGCATGCCGAAGGCAATGTTGTTAAAAATGGTGTCGTGAAACAGTATAGATTCCTGAGTAACCACGCCAATCAGTTTCCTCAATGATTCAAGCTTCAGATCTGTCAATGGAACACCATCCAGCAACACACTTCCTTTTCCGGGATCATAAAACCTCGGAAGCAGGTCTGCAAGCGTGGACTTCCCGCCACCACTGGGTCCTACCAGCGCAATAGTTTTTCCTTTCTTAATGATCAGGTTAATATCTCTGAGCACAGGTTCAGTCTGATAGGCGAAGGACACATTTTTAAATTCAATTTCATTTTTGAACTCATCGACGCTTCTTGCATTCTCTTTATCCCTTATATCAGACTCCAGATCAATCAGCTCAAAAACTCTTTTTGCAGAGGCAGTTCCTTTTTGCAGCGCAGTAAGTCCGTTTGAAAAACTTTTGGCCGGCTGAATAATCATGGTGAACAATGCAAGAAATCCCATGAACTCTGAAGGCCTGAAATTACTTTCATCCGTAAGTACAAGACTTCCGCCAAAGTAGATGATCATGGCAACAATCATAACCCCCAGGATTTCAGAAACCGGGGCAGCCATTTCGTTTTTATAGGACATTGATTTATTGACCTTCCTGTAGTATTCACTTTCACTGCGGAGTTTTCCCAAAATGAAATTCCGGGCATTAAATGCCTTTACCACGCGCATGCCGCTGAAGGTTTCATCAAGGATGTTTACCATGCGTCCTAAAGACTCCTGACTTAATTTCGCTTGCCTTTTAAGCTGGTTAACAAGACGTGCAAGAACCCATCCTGTCAATGGAAGCACCGTAAGGGTAAAAAGTGTGAGTTTGGGCGACAGAAGAAATAACATCACGAAATAAACGATCAGTGTAAACGGATCCTTCAGCACTGCACGCAGCAGATAAAGTATTGCAATTTCAATTTCCAGTACATCGCCGGTGAATCGGGAAATGAGATCACCTTTTCGTTTACTGTTGAAATAACCGATATGCAGTAAAGACACCCGTTCAAAAATATGAATCCGCATACTTCGAACCAGATCCACTTTGATTTTAACAGCTACCACCCGCTCTAGGTACCTGAATGTATTTGCAATCAATACACAGGCAACAATAAGTCCACAGATAAACATCAGCGCTTCCTTCCTTCCGAAAGTTTTGATTATATGAAGAAAATAGTGGTTGAAAACCCCGGAGACATAGGAACTGCTGAAACTGAACTCAGGTAGCGCCGGGACAATAACAGTTGCATCACTTTCCCGGAATAAAACATCCAGCATAGGGATGATGAGCACCAGATTAAATGCACCAAATATTACCCCGAGAATCATGAAAATGAAAAAAAGCGTGAGCCTAGGTGTCAGGCGCCGTGAGTAGGAAAGAATGCGAACCAGGGTTTTCATAAATCACGTTCAGTACTCGTAAGTGCGGGGTGCAATATTCAATCTGACCGCAATTGTGGAAAGATTTGAGGAGTTGTCCAAATCAGCAATTTCACTCTGACTTCTTCTGAAAGTCTGGCGCAAATCAATAAACAGGTTATGCCGGATCATATGCGACACATGGAGTTCACCAAAAATGACGCTCGTATTGCGACCCTGACCGATTTTATTACCGGTGTTGCCGGCACGATTCACATCATTTTCTTTCAGAATATCACCACCCCAGTTTTCATCTGCCCCGTCTTTTCCGGTATTATATGCAATAGCCTTTCCTGTGATCTGAAGTCCCGGAAAAGGCTGATACCGGAGAATACCAATAACTTCCGTAAAGTTGGCACCAAGCGGATGTGCCAGCGGCTGTCTGTAATGTGAGTAACTCAGATATTTTGAGCTCTGAGAATAGGTATAAGGTCTGGCAACATTTCCTTCAAGCTGTAAATCCAGATTTGAAATACCAAACACATCTGTGGCTTTTACGCCACCCTGAATTCCGAATTTATTTCCCCACCAGCCATTTCCTGCAAGCATATTACTGAGTACAAATTCGTCCAGCGTGAATTGTCCGTACACCGACAGGTTCTTTGCCATCAGCCATCTGAAATCTGTTCCGAGGATTACATTATCAGGACTTCCAAATTGCTGCTCAACAGATCTGTAGAAGATGACAGGATTCAGATAACCGAGGTCAAAATAATCAGTGGTGGTAGGATCTTTAGGACTGAAAATCACGGATTCAAAAACTGAGACATTCACCTTCTTACCAAGGTTTATGCTGGCTTGATGAAAAGCAAAAAACTTTTGCGGATAACGGCCTCTGATTAATGTGCCCGCCGGACTTGTAAGTACATCCGCATTCAGTCTGCTCAGCTGATACATATAGTTGATCTTCCAAACTTTCAGGTTGGTTCTTAAAAAAAGTGCCGGAGGACTCCAATCTGAAAGTATCATAGAACGGTAACCATTACCAATAAATGTTCGGTCCTGACCAAATTGTACATCAATGTGCTTTGTCGCGCGGAAAGAAATATAGGCCCGCGCCTGTAAAAAATCAGCGCCATTTGTTTTAAACCGCTTCCATAAAAGTTCGTGTGGCAGCACTCTGTATTCATTTACCTGCTGCTGAACATAAAAAGGCAACCGCATCTGGTTCTCAGTTACAAAAGTGTAGATGCCAACCTTTCCGTCCACAGTGCTGCGCAATTCAAACCCTCTTGTATTTATATAAAGTGGTTCCTGCTGAAGATTGTCTTTACCGTATCCGGCGTATAAAACAGGATTTACATGAAGGTCAAAATCTTTCTCCCGAACCTGAGAAAAATCGCTTTTGTAATTGTAGAGCTTTTTAAAAACTGTCCTTTTGCTTAGGCCTGTTTCAGCGCTTGCAAACTCTCTGCTGTCGGTCAGAAAGTACGACCTGTTAAACTTGTCGGAATTTGAGGTCAGCAACCCGGTACTGTCGGCATGGTTAAAAAAACTCACCACAGCATCCCGCTTATACGGCTTTACCGAGCTGAAGAAATAAGGAGAAAGTACGCCCGATTTTGTTTCGTAACGCTCAATCTGATGGTAGAGGTCCTCGTTCAGGTTTATATAGGTGCTCTGGGCAGATGCCGGAAAAAGCCTTCCAAACACTAAAATCAGGCTTATTGCAACCCTCATGAGCCCCAAAACCTTTCTGCGGCGCAGAAAAACGGAAGTGTGAAAAAGTTCCTTTTCTTGAGAAATTTGCATTATTAGCCCAAAAATAACCCCCTTTGGCGGAGTCCCAAATTTTCCTTGCAAAGGACTCTTGGAAATCAGTGTCTAAACATTACTTTTGCAGTCCTCAAATTTTGAACAGATTATGAAAAAAGATATTCATCCACAGTACAACGAGGTTATTTTCTGGGACACTACCAGCGACTATAAATTCCTGACCAAGAGCACGCTCAACTCAAAGGAAAAGACCACCTGGACAGACGGCAAGGAGTACCCTGTGATTAAGGTTGAAGTAAGCTCTGCTTCTCACCCTTTCTTTACCGGTAAGAAAATGTTTGTCGATTCAGCCGGTCGTCTTGAGAAATTCAAAAAGAAATACGAAAAGAAGGCTTAATAGCCCTCAGTCTGTAATTGAAGCCCTCCTGAAGAGGGCTTCTTTATTTTTACCCTTTCCGCATTTCCTATCTTTGATCAGGTGAAAATAATTCTGTTTGATCATCCCGAATCCCGGCGCAGGCTCATGCCTTTTACGCTCACCAGACCGATTGCAGAAATCCGTCTTGGGATTGGAACAATACATGAAAAGTGGAAATGGATTTCAGGAACAACGGTCAGGTTATTCCCCTCTGATCTTCAGAATGAGGATTCCTGTTTTGTTGATAGTTCAGTTATTCCGGATGACAATTTTTTTTCCTTCATTCAGAATCTCCACCAAGGAGAAGCACTTATTTCAGGTGACCGCTTTCTTGCTGCCCGCACCCCGAACACTGATCAATCCGCATGGAAAGACTTAAAGACTATTGAAATTCAAATGCCTGAAACAGTTGACAGGCTATGGAAAATATTTCAGTTGAATGGCAGGGAAATCCGAAGAGATTTTCACCGAATCACCAAAGGCAGATCATCAGAGATGCTCAATGATCCCTTTACAAGGATTTATAATCCGGCCGATGTTTTTATCGAGCCGGGTGCTTCAGTGAAGGCAGTCATTATTAATGCGGAGTCCGGCCCTGTTTACCTTGGAAAAAATTCACGGGTACTTGAGGGCGCAGTGATACAGGGTCCGTTTGCACTCGGTGAGGATTCTGTGATTTCTATGTCTGCGGTTATGAGAGGCGATACTTCCGTTGGTCCTTATTGCAGGGTGGGAGGTGAGATCAATAACTCAGTATTCTTCAGTCATACCAATAAAGCGCATCATGGCTTTCTGGGAAACTCAGTTGTTGGGAGCTGGTGCAACCTTGGAGCAGGCACATCCTCTTCCAACATGAAAAATAATTTCAAAAATATTCGGCTCTGGGATGATTGGTCTAATGACTTTGAGGATACGGCGTTGCAATTTTGCGGATTGATGATGGGTGATTATGCTACAGCAGCTATTAATACTTCCTTTAATACAGCAACCTGGGTAGGTGCCGGTGCAAGAGTCATCGGGGCAGAGTTCCCTCCGACCCGAATACCGCATTTTGTTCAGGGTGGTTCTGGAGGATTCAAGGCCATTTCGCTTCAGGATATTACTGAGAGCGTCAGTCGGTTTTTCAACCTGAAAAAAAAGGAATTCTCAGAATTCGATAAAAAATTACTTGCGCAGGCCTTTGCGCTGGCGGCAGAATTAGGAAATTCGGGGTCTTCAAAATTGCCGGAATGAAATTCTCTGAAATACCGGGACTAGGTGATGTAAAATCAAAACTGATTACTTCCATACAGAATGGGAAGGTTCCCCATGCCTCCTTGTTTCAGGGGCGAACCGGAGCGCTGAGCCTTCCGCTCGCCCTGGCGTTCAGTACTTACATACACTGCGAAAACAGATCTGAAAGTGATTCCTGCGGATTATGTGCTGCATGTACGCTGAACAAAAAATTCATCCATCCGGATACGCACTTTGCTTACCCGGTTGGAAACATGAAAACCGAAATGAAGGAGCGCGACGATGAAAAACTTCGCGTCGAACTTCTGAAACAGTGGCGTGCTTTTCTGACGGAAATGCCTTATGGTTCACCGGATGATTGGATTAACTTTTACGGCGGGGAGGACAAACAACCTATTATTACCCGCGAAGAAGGCAGAGAAATGATCCGTGCTCTGGCACTCAAGCCTTTCCAGAGCAAATTCAAAATTATGATTATTTGGCAGCCTGAAATGATGCACTCGTCAGCATCCAACGCAATGCTTAAAATTCTTGAAGAACCGCCGCCAAACACCTTCTTTATACTGGTTTCCAGTCAGGCAGGTTTACTGCTGCCTACAATTATTTCCCGGACACAGATTTTTACGGTTCCCCTGACTTCCGATGAAGATATTGCAACAGAGCTTCAAAAACGCGGACATCACGACCGTGAACGAGTTGATCGTGTGGTAGCGATTTCCGACGGAGATCTGGCCCGCGCTCTGAAAATTATTACCCAGGAGGATGACAACCGCCTCGAAAAATTCCAGACCTGGATGAGGGCCTGCTTCCGATTTGATCCCTCAGGCATTCAGGAACTTTCTGAAGAATTTCATGATGCTGACCGTATGGCTCAGAGAAATCTGTTGCTCTACGGACTGAGCATTTTGAGAGAGGCTGCAATTCATTTGTCAGGCGTAACAGAACTTAACCGTTCCGCAGGACCCGAGCTTGAATTCGTGCGGAACTTTTCCAAAGTGATGACTGTGCGAAGAATAGAATCCATCGCCGTCAACTTTAATGATTCCGTATATCAGCTTGAACGAAATGGAAGTGCCAAAATGATTTTTATGGATTTGTCATTGCGCATAAACAATATCATCAGACAATAACAAAATGACCATGGTGCACTCAAAATTTCTTTTTTCAGCATTCATACTTTTTATAATGACGGCCTGCGGGCAGGATGCTGATTCTGATTATCTCATCACAATAAAAACCAATAAGGGAAATATGGTGGCTGTTTTGTATGATGAAACGCCATTACACAAGGAGAATTTTTTGAAGCTTTCTAAAGACGGAACCTATAATGGATCATTGTTTCACAGAGTGATTCCGGGCTTTATGATCCAGGGTGGTGATCCGACTTCAAAAAATGCTCCTGCCGGAACAGCACTGGGTCAGGGCAATCCCGGATACAACATTCCTGCAGAATTCAATCCGAAATTTTTTCATGAGCGCGGTGCCTTATCTGCTGCCCGCCTTGGTGATGACCGTAACCCCAAAAAGGAATCCAATGGAAGTCAGTTTTATATTGTTCAGGGTACAGTCTGGAAGGATGAAGGACTTAATCAATTCCGGATTGATCAGAATAAACTTATGACCGGTCTTCGGCAAATGTTTGAACTGGCTCAGTTCAAGCCTCTGGTGGATTCATTGAATCAGCTTTATATGGCGGGTGATATGAACAAATACATGGCTGCGCTCACTGCCACAGCACCCCGCGTTGAAAAATTTACCGGCGAAAAAATAATCAGAACCATTCCGGCTGAAAGAGAAAAAATTTATAAGACCGTCGGAGGTTCTCCTCACCTGGATGGCGAGTACACGGTTTTCGGTAAAGTGATCAGCGGGCTTGATGTCATTGACAAGATTGCTTCTGTATCCCGCGACGGACTTGACCGCCCGGTTGAAAACATTAAAATGGAAATCACTGTTGAAAAGGTATCCAGGAAAAAGATTACGGCTGACTTTGGATATAAGTATCCTGCGCCTGCGGTAAAAAAATAGACACACTCAGATGAAAATTCTTGTTACGGGAAGCCATGGGTTGCTTGGCAGAAAATTATCCGGACTCATCGGATCCAATGCAAATCATGAGCTGATTCGTACGGCCCGATCTTCTGAATCTGAATCCGGTTTGCCGGGGATATATTTTCAGATGGATATCACCGACGAAACTGCGGTAAATGAAGTAGTGCTTAAAGCAAAACCGGATGTGATCATTCACGCAGCTGCCATGACTCAGTTTGATGACTGTGAAGTCATGAAGGAGGATTTCCTGAAAAATAATGT
>JBMTCO010000035.1:0-21460 GCA_049430945.1 Cyclobacteriaceae bacterium | reverse complement strand
CCATGCTCATCATTTAACAGAGTACAATTTATTCAGGCTGGCTATGAAACTTCAGGAATACGCAATCATCGTAGCCGGTGGCAAAGGAACACGTATTAAAAGCGTTGTCCCTAAGCAATTCATTCCGCTTGCAGGAATGCCGATTCTGATGCACACCATTACGGCATTTCATGAGTATTCAGCAAACATCCACATCATCCTGGTCTTACCTCAGGATGATGTGGAACGCTGGAATAAGCTTTGTTCAGACCACCAATTCAATATTTCAGTTCAGGTTGTTCATGGTGGTGAAACCAGATTCCAATCTGTAAAAAATGGTCTTGCACTTGTACCCGAGCATAGTCTTGTCGCCATTCATGACGGTGTCCGGCCATTGGTAAGTTCTGATATTATTGGAGCTTCCTTCCGTCTGGCAGCAGTTCACGGTACAGCCGTGGCAGCCGTAAGATTAAAAGACTCTATACGCATGACCGATCAGGACACAACCAAGGCTGCAGATCGTTCTCGTTTCAGATTAATTCAGACTCCTCAGTCCTTCAAATCAGAGCTGATAAAGAAAGCATACCTGACCAAAGAAGAAGACAGCATGACAGATGACGCAAGTGTAGCTGAACACGCGGGGCATTTGATTTCCCTTTTTGAAGGCAGTTATGAAAATATTAAGGTCACAACACCTGAAGACCTGGTTGTGGCAGAGGCGCTGCTGGAAGCCAGAAACCGCAGAGGGTAAAAAAAAGACGAATTAATATTCGTCTTCGTTAAAAAAGAAGTCTTCCTTGGTTGGATAATCCGGCCAGATCTCTTCAATACTTTCAAAAGGCTGACCATCATCTTCTAGCTCCTGCAGGTTCTCCACTACCTCCAGCGGTGCACCTGTTCTGATTGCATAATCAATCAGTTCTTCTTTGGTCGCCGGCCACGGCGCGTCCTCTAAATAAGAGGCAAGTTCAAGTGTCCAATACATAATGTTCCCTGCTTTGATTTTCCGCAAAAATAGAATTTAATCAACCATTGTCAATAGCAGGAACCCCGGAGCAGGCAGGTTTGTTTTTATGGGGTCCAATAACTTCATAATGGACTAAAAAACCCATATTTGTCCCTCTAAATCCAAGCCATCATGTCCGACGAAAAAATAATTTTCTCCATGACAGGGGTTAGCAAGATCTATCCTCCGTCCAAACAGGTTCTTAAAGACATTTATTTATCATTTTTCTACGGCGCAAAGATTGGCGTACTGGGCTTGAATGGTTCCGGAAAATCTTCTCTACTGCGAATTATTGCAGGTTTAGATAAAGAGTTTCAGGGGGAAGTAGTTTCTGACCTTGGTTACTCGGTCGGACTACTTGAGCAGGAACCCCAGCTGGATAAGACCAAGACTGTCAGAGAAATTGTAGAGGAGGGAGTCCAGGAAATCACCTCCCTGTTGAAAGAATTTGAGGCCATTAACGAGAAATTTGGCGACCCAGCCGTCATGGAAGATCCTGATGCGATGGAAAAACTGATCAACCGACAGGGTGAAGTTCAGGAGAAACTTGATGCAGCAGGTGCCTGGGAACTGGATCATAAACTTGAACGGGCCATGGATGCCTTGCGCTGTCCCCCTCCCGAATCGAAAGTAGAACATTTATCAGGCGGTGAGAAAAGAAGAGTTGCACTATGCCGTCTCCTTCTGAAAGAACCCGATGTACTTCTTCTGGATGAACCAACCAACCACCTGGATGCAGAATCAGTTCATTGGCTTGAGCAACACCTGCGTCAATATAAAGGAACAATTATCGCGGTAACCCACGACCGGTATTTCCTCGACAATGTTGCAGGCTGGATTCTGGAACTTGACCGCGGCGAAGGAATTCCATGGAAAGGAAATTATTCCTCCTGGCTTGATCAGAAGCAAAAGCGACTGATTCAGGAAGAAAAGAGTGAATCAAAAAGACAAAAAGCTCTTGAACGAGAGCTTGAATGGGTTCGTATGAATCCTAAGGGCAGACAGGCGAAAGGAAAAGCCCGTTTGAATAACTATGAAAAACTTCTTGGCCAGGAGACAAAAGAAAAAGAAGAAAAGCTTGAATTATTCATCCCGGCAGGCCCCAGACTCGGAAACAAAGTCATTGAGGTACATGATGTGGCCAAAGGTTTCGGAGACCGGCTGTTGTATGAAAACCTGACCTTTACACTGCCGCCGGCAGGTATTGTCGGCATTATCGGACCTAATGGTGCAGGTAAAACCACTTTATTTAAAATGATCACCGGTGCAGAAAAGCCTGATCATGGAACTTTTGAAATCGGTGAAACAGTCAGAATCGCATATGTAGACCAGGGCCATGATGACCTTCAACCCGAAGACACAGTGTGGCAGGCTATCACTGGAGGAAATGAATTGATTGAGCTGGGCGGAAAACAGATTAACTCACGCGCCTACGTGAGCAAATTTAATTTCAGTGGCACTGACCAGCAGAAAAAAGTCAAAGAGCTTTCAGGTGGTATGCGTAACCGCGTGCATCTGGCCATTGCCCTGAAGCAGGGAGGTAATCTTCTGTTGCTGGACGAGCCAACAAACGATCTTGATGTGAACACACTTCGTGCACTGGAGGAAGCTCTTGAAAATTTCGGAGGCTGTGCGGTAATCATTTCTCACGACCGATGGTTTCTGGACAGAGTATGCACCCATATCCTTGCTTTCGAAGGCGACTCCCAGGTTTTCTGGTTTGAGGGTACATTCAGCGAGTACGAGGAAAATAAAAGGAAAAGACTTGGAGATGCAGAACCAAAACGCATCAGATATAAAAAGCTGGTGAAGTAAATACCGGTCATGAAAGGATTGTACACCATTGGATTGCTGATACTCTCCAATGCGTTTATGACGCTGGCCTGGTACGGACATCTTCGGTTCAGGGATATGGAATGGAGCAAAAGCCTTGGGCTTATGAGCATTATCCTGATCAGCTGGGGCATCGCACTTTTTGAATATATGTTGCAGGTTCCTGCCAACCGTATTGGTTTCAAGGATCATGGTGGCCCGTTCACGCTGGTTGAACTTAAGGTTCTGCAGGAAGTAATTACGCTGTCTGTTTTTGTGGTTTTTTCATTGATTTTCTTTAAAAATGAGACTTTCAGGCTTAATCACCTGATTGGTTTTGTTTTACTGACAGGAGCAGTTTATTTTATCTTCAAAAAATAGATCAGCCCCGAAAAAACTTTCCTGCATGAAAGCCATTTATCTGATTCGCCATGCCAAATCAAGCTGGACAGATGACAGCCTTACAGATTTTGAAAGGCCGCTGAATGAAAGAGGAAAAAAGGATGCGCCCCGTATGGCGAAACGTCTTAAAGAAAAGGATATTCATCCTGATTTGATGATCACAAGTCCCGCGAAACGGGCAAGTAAAACCTGTAAGGAATTTTCAAAAATTTTAAAATTTCCAAAAACTTCCATTCAAAATGAGAAGCGACTTTATCACGCAAGCCCTGAAACCATCCTTGAGACAATAAGGGGTATCAGGGATAAATTTGATGTAGTTCTGCTCTTCGGACACAATCCGGGACTAACCGAATTTGCCGAGTGGATTACCGGGGAAACCCTCAACAATATCCCCACCTGCGGAATTGTCGGAGTGAAATTAAAAACCGACTCCTGGAAAAAGACAGATCCTTCACTTGCGAGGATGCTGTTTTTTGATTTCCCTAAACGTAACCTTGTCAAAGGCGAATAATTAAACACAACTAATACTCTGGAGGTTAAAACGTAATTTTGGCCGATACCCCACCAATGAAACAGTTTACAATTTATGGTCTGCTTTTTATTCTTGTGATTAATTTTTCGTGTGCTTCAGGCAAACCACATGGAAAACTTGATCCAAGAAAAAAAATCCCCTGTCCGCAAAAAGATTGCTGAACATGGGGAAAATTATCATTGCAATTGACGGGTATTCAGGCTGTGGTAAAAGCAGCACTGCAAAAGCAGTAGCCAGACAGCTCGGCTATACATACGTTGACTCCGGGGCTATGTACAGAGCCGTTACATTATACTTTCTTGATAAAGCCATTGACCTCAATGATCCTGCAGCCATTGAACAGGCGCTTGGAAATATTGAAATTAACTTTCAGCTGGGACAAGATGGAAACTCAGAAACCTTTCTGAACGGAAAGGTTGTTGAAAAGGAAATCAGGGAAATGAAAATTTCACAGCATGTGAGTAAGGTAAGCGCCATTCCTGCCGTTCGTCGGGCGATGGTTCGGCAACAGCAGTCTATGGGCTTAAGACGCGGAATTGTCATGGATGGCCGGGACATAGGTACGGTGGTGTTTCCGGATGCCGAACTCAAAATTTTCCTTTCTGCCGACTTGAGAGTTCGGGCAGAACGCCGCCTGGCAGAGTTAAATCAAAAAGGTTCAGCGGCTCAACTTGAAGAAATCATAGAAAACCTTAGTGAGCGCGATCTCGCAGACAGTTCCAGAGCAGACAGTCCACTTTTCATGGCGCCCGGGGCCATTGAAATTGACACCTCAAACCTCACATTTGGCGAACAGGTGCAACGAGTAACAGACCTGGCAAAAAAGCTGTTTTAAGGATCATCAGGAAAAGGCAAAAATTATTCTTGGTCCGTCAATCCCAAATTCATATTTAATGCTTTTCAGGTGGTGATTTATTACTAATTTGCGCCCGCAAAAAATGCCTTTTTCAGCTTAAATCATGGGTAAATTCATAAGATTGTCCAAAGGTTTTGATATCAACCTCAAGGGTAAACCGGCTCCACAGGTTTCTGATCTAGAAATGCCTGATACGGTCGCCATCAAACCAACTGATTTCCAGGGATTGTACATGCCTAAGGTGGTGGTCAATCCGGGAGATTCCGTGAAAGCAGGATCCGTCCTTTTTCATGACAAAAAATTCACTGAAATCTGCTTCACCTCCCCTGTCAGCGGAGAGGTTGTAGAGGTTAAAAGGGGTGATAGAAGAAAATTACTCGAGGTCACAATCCTTGCGGACAGGAATACCGAGTATTTGAACTTCAAAAAGTTCTCAGTCTCTGATCTTGCCTCCGCTCCTGCTGAGGAACTTAAAAAGCAAATGCTCGATTCAGGAGTGTGGGCAAATCTGATACAACGTCCATTTGGTGTGGTGGCAGACCCAACAGTAACTCCCAAGGCAATTCATATTTCTGCTTTTGATACAGCTCCGGCTGCTCCCGATTACAACATTCTGTTCAAAGGTCAGGAACAAAATTTCCAGGCCGGTGTGGACGTACTGAAACGCCTGAGCAAAGGTGCGGTGCATGTTAATACGCACGCTTCAATGGAATTATCAACTGTTTTTTCTCAGGCAAAAACAGCACAGATAAACAAGTTTCAGGGAAAGCATCCGACAGGTTGCGTGGGTGTGCAAATCCACCACCTTGATCCAATTAATAAAGGTGAGGTCGTATGGACCATTTCGCCTGCAGGTGTTATTCAGATAGGTAAGTTGTTCTTAACAGGCCAGTATGACGCTTCTAAAATTGTAGCCCTGACAGGACCCTGTGTTTCAAATCCACAGTATTACCGCTCCATCACCGGAGCCGCTGTGAGAAAATTGATTAAGGACAAACTTAACCAGGAAAACTGCAGAGTTATCTCAGGAAATATTCTGACAGGAACAACCATCGGAACCGAAGGATATCTCGGATTCCATGATCAGCAGGTAACTGTACTTTCTGAAGGCAATTATCATGAGTTCCTGGGCTGGATTCTTCCCTCATTCAAAAAACTCAGTTTCTCTAGAGCCTTTGGATTACTCTCATTCCTGAACCAGAAAGCAGAATTTGAACTTGACACGAACACAAGAGGGGAAGAGCGTTCCTTCGTGGCTACCGGTGTATTTGAAAAAGTAACACCTATGGATATCTATCCTGTTCAGTTATTAAAGGCAATCCTTGCCAATGATGTGGATGAGATGGAAGCACTGGGAATTTATGAGGTCATCGAGGAAGATCTAGCCTTGTGTGAATTCATAGACGTATCCAAGCATCCCGTTCAGTCAATCCTGCGGGATGGTCTTGAAATGATGCGTACAGCATAAAAATGAAGATCAACTTTAACAGTTCAGTCAATCCTCCAGTAGCATGAAGTTTTTAAGAGACCAGCTAGATAAGGCAAAGCACCACTTTGAAAAAGGCGGAAAGCTTGAAAAGTATTACTATGCCTACGAGGCATTTGATACATTTCTATTCTCACCAAACACAACCACTTCAGGAAAAGGTGTCCATGTTCGCGATGCCGTAGACCTTAAGAGGATGATGATGACGGTGATTATTGCCATGCTCCCCTGTTTGATTTTTGGAGCATGGAATATAGGGTACCAGCATTTCCTGGCACTGGGCAAGCAGGCCTCCATCGCGGAGATGTTTTCAGTCGGATTGTGGCAAGTTGTTCCTATCATCATTGTTTCCTATGGCGTAGGACTCGGAATTGAATTTGTGTTTTCCATCCTTCGCAAACATCCGGTCAATGAGGGGTACCTTGTAACCGGTATGCTCATCCCACTTGTAATGCCTCCTGATATCCCGCTCTGGCAGGTTGCTGTAGCCACAGCATTTGCTGTAGTTATCGGTAAAGAAGCCTTCGGCGGAACTGGCATGAACGTTGTAAACATTGCGCTGACTGCACGTGCATTCTTATACTTTGCATACCCTTCCCAGATTTCAGGTGATGTGTGGAGTTTCATCGGTGAAGGCGAAAAGGCAGTAGCCGGATTTTCCGGTGCAACCCCATTGGCCGTGGCAGCCCAGTCCACAGGCAGTGTTGTTGAGGCTTTAAATACTTTCGGAGCCGGATGGGCGGAAGGAATGTACACCCCGCAAAATTTATTTTTAGGCCTGCGTCCCGGTTCTATCGGGGAAACTTCAACTCTGATGTGTCTGATCGGCGGACTGATTCTTGTTCTGTCAGGAGTGGGAAGCTTCAGGATAATTTTCAGTGTGTTTGCCGGTGCTTATTTCATGGGCCTGGTACTGAACCTTCTTGCAGTAAATCCTTTTATGGAAATGCCCGCCCATTATCATCTAATGATCGGCGGCCTCGCATTTGGTGCAGTATTTATGGCAACAGACCCTGTTACTGCGGCTCACACGGGTACAGGAAAATGGATTTACGGGCTTTTAATCGGAATGTTTACAATTCTTATCAGGGTTTTCAATCCTGCTTATCCGGAAGGAATTATGCTGGCGATCTTATTGATGAATGTCTTTGCGCCGCTAATTGATTATTTTGTAATTAATGCTAACAAAAACAGAAGATTGAAACGTGCGACAGTCTAACTCTTACATCCTATTTTATTCTGCTGCACTCACGGTGGTGTGTGCACTGACCCTGGCATTTGCATCAGTCAGTCTCAAAGACAGACAGGATGCCAACATTGCCCGTGATAAAAAAGCCAACATCATTTCTACCGTTGTAGAGCTTGGGGAAAATGATGACGTTGAGCAAATCTATGCTCAGAAAATACGTTCTTATGTGATTGACTTTGAAGGCAACGTTCACGAAGGCATCGCTGCAGAAAAAGTAGTCATTGCCGATGAGTACAAAAAGACACCATCAGAAAGACTACTTCCTGTATACGAGTTTCGATCAGAAAGTGACCCCAACAAAGTTGAATACACAGTACTGCCCGTTTATGGGTTTGGATTATGGAATAACATCTGGGGCTATGTTGCTTTGAAGTCTGACTTCAATACAGTTCAGGGTGTGAAATTTCAGCATGCCGGTGAAACACCGGGGCTAGGCGCAAGAATTGAATCCGGTGAAATTCAGGATCGGTTCAAGGAAAAAACAATATTTGAGGCAGGAAAGGTTATAGCGGTAGCCATGCAAAAGGGCGAGGGAATAGATTATGCTTCAGATTCCCACAAGGTGGATGGAATGTCCGGAGCAACTCTAACCGCCAAAGGCGTGAACAATATGCTTAAAGATTATCTCACCTGTTACGAGAAATATCTTGTGAAAAGTCAGGCAGTGCCCACCCCTGCTCCTGATAGTTTAATTTCTGAATCCACTTCAATTAATCAATAAAATTATGAGCACTGAAGTAGCCGAAGTCGTAAAAGAGAAAAAAAGCGAACCGCTTTTTTCAAAGAAAAATAAACAGCTGGTTACCAATCCGCTGGATATCGACAATCCGATCACCGTGCAGGTGCTTGGTATATGCTCAGCAATGGCCATTACAAGTCAGGTAAAACCTGCAATTGTAATGACCCTGGGATTGACTTTTGTGACGGTGTTCTCAAATCTGTTCATCTCATTGCTCAGAAACACTATTCCTTCCCGCATCAGAATAGTTGTTCAGCTGGCAGTGGTGTCCGTATTTGTAATTCTGGTCGATCAGCTGTTAAAAGCCTATGTTTATGACATGGCAAAACTTATGTCAGTCTATGTAGGTCTGATTATTACAAACTGTATCGTTATGGGGCGCCTGGAAGCGTTTGCAATGGGAAATAAACCATGGCCTTCCGTTCTTGATGGTGTTGGTAATGGCATTGGCTACGGAATCATTCTAATAGCGATGGCCTATGTCCGCGAAATATTCTGAGGCGGTACCCTCTTCAAAGGACTTCCCTTTGAGTGGCAGGTATTCGCCTCAATGGGAATAAAATATCAGGGCAATGGTCTGCTGTTATTACCTGCAGGTGCATGTATCCTTTTGGGTGTTATCATCTGGATCCAGCGCTCTATTAACGGTTATCGCGAATCTCATTAATCTGAATCCATGGAAAATCTGATCAACATTGGTATCCGGTCAATTTTTGTTGACAACATGATCTTTGCCTACTTTCTGGGCATGTGTTCTTTTCTCGCTATTTCAAAAAAGGTTAAGACATCGTTTGGCCTTGGACTGGCGGTTGTCTTTGTACTTACTGTAACGGTTCCGATCAACTGGCTCTTACAGAAATATGTACTGAATGCCGGCGCTTTAAGCTGGTTGGGAGAAGATTTTGCAGGCATGGATCTTACATTCCTGCAATTCATTATTTTCATCGCGGTCATTGCCGCGTTTGTTCAGCTGACTGAGATGGTCATCGAAAAAGTTTCTCCTGCACTTTACGGAACACTCGGAATCTTTTTACCTCTGATTGCAGTTAACTGTTCAGTCTTGGGTGCATCCTTATTTATGGTTGGCCGCCCCTATGATCTTGCAGAAGCAACTGTGTTTGGATTCGGATCAGGAATCGGATGGCTGCTGGCGATTGTGGCCCTTGCAGGTGTAAGAGAAAAGATGAAATATTCCAACGTTCCAGGTCCATTGAAAGGCCTGGGCATTACCTTTATTCTGGTAGGACTGATGTCACTTGGATTTCTGAGCTTCCTCGGATTTTCAATTTAAAAACAACAAAAATTAAATTTTCAAGGCCTCCCCACGGAGGCCTTTTTATTTTTTTACGTTCTTTAAGCATGATCAGAAAAATTGTTCGCTACTTCTTCAGCGGCACCCTTTTTATCGTACCACTGGTTGCAACCGGGTACTTTGTTTTTGAAGCCTTCCGCAAACTGGACAGCATCCTTGAGCTCCCCTACCCGGGCCTGGGGTTTTTTATCATTTTTGCTGCCATCACCTTGTTTGGCTATCTCACCTCCGGATTTGCTCTGAAGGCAGTGCTGGACTGGTTTGACCAGATGATCAATAAAATACCACTGGTAAAACTGATTTACTCCTCCATTAAAGATATGATTGGAGCTTTCGTGGGTGATAAAAAGAAATTTGATAAACCCGTCCTTGTTCAGCTTGACAAACAAAATAATCTGCACCGCATAGGATTTGCGATGTCCGCTGACCTTAAAGAACTACAACTTGAGGATATGATTGTAGTTTATTTTCCACAGTCATATGCCTTTGCCGGCGATCATTACCTGGTACACCGCGATAATGTTAAGCCTTTAAATATTTCGAGCACCGCTGCCATGAAATTCATCGTTTCCGGTGGGGTATCAGGCCTGAAGGAAGGGTAATCACCCATTGAGCACGCCGTGAAAATCCTGTTGGCTGTATTTTTCCCGATACACCTGAATCTGTTTAAGGAATGGTAAATTGCTCTCTGTTGCATGACCACAAAAACAGAAAATTCAGAGGAATTAACACTCCGCGCAAAGCAGGCACTTCAATGCCTTAACACCACACAGGCTCCTGTATTCCTGACAGGAAATGCAGGTACGGGAAAGACTACCTTTTTAAAGAACCTCTGGAAACATACGCACAAGAATTATATCGTTGTGGCCCCTACAGGTATTGCGGCGCTCAACGCAGGCGGAACCACCATCCACTCACAGTTCCTGCTTCCATTCGGAACCTTTATTCCCGGAAATGAGACCGTAAACGAAAACAATGCATTTCAGGCTTGCTATAACAAGAATATTCTGGCGAGAAAACATCCACTGAACAGCCAGAGGAAAAAGATTCTGAGATCCATTGATTTATTGGTTATAGATGAAGTCAGCATGCTGCGTGCCGATCTGCTGGATGCCATCGATTACAGGCTCAGGGCCGCACGTGGTAGTTACCATCAACCGTTTGGCGGAGTCCAGATCCTTTTCATCGGCGACCTCTATCAGCTCCCTCCTGTCGTAAAGCGGGAGGATGAATTCTTACTAAAACCACTATACCAGAGTCCCTGGTTTTTTGAAGCACAGGCTCTGCGGCATTCCAATCTAATCTTTATCGAACTGGATAAAATATTCAGGCAACAGGATAACCGTTTTATTGAGATTCTTAACAATCTGCGACACAACCGTGCCACGGAAGAGGATTATGCCACTCTGAACAGACAATACAACCCGGATCTGGAAATCAGCCAGGTTCAGGAAATCATTACACTTACAACTCATAACAACCAGGCAGATACCATCAATCAAATGGCACTGGAACAGCTTCCGGGAAACATAAAAAAATTTCAGGCACAGGTTTCAGGAGATTTTCCGCCCTCCATGTTTCCTGTGCCTGAAATGCTGAACCTTAAAAAAGGGTGTCAGATCATGTTTGTGAAAAATGACACAGAATCAAAATCCTACTTTAACGGAAGGCTTGCAACAGTAACCGGATTTTCCGATGATGGCATAGAAGTCCGGATGCATGATGACGGATCACCACTTACGGTTAGAAGTCAGAAATGGGAAAATAAAAAGTATGATGTAAAACAGGAAAATCAGGACATCACAGAGTCAGTGGTTGGCACTTTTGAACAACTTCCTGTCAAACTTGCGTGGGCAATAACCATTCATAAAAGCCAGGGGCTCACTTTTGACAAAGCCATCATTGATCCGGGGCGGGCATTTGCAGATGGCCAGGTATATGTAGCCTTGTCGCGCCTACGGACGCTGGAAGGTCTCATATTAAAAACACCAATCCACTCAGGGGTCGTAAGCACAGACCCGCTCATAGTCAGATTCTCTTCAACAAGAAACAATCCTGACGGATTTGAAGAGGAGCTGAGCAGAAGGCAAAATGAATTCATCGGCCAGCGCATAGTATCAGCATTTGACTTCGAACAACTGATAAAAATGAGCGCTATGAAGGGGGAGCATGAGGATACAGAGTCTGAAAACACCGGTCAGCCATTCAGAAATATAGGAGATGCACTTACCGGTCAGCAGATTCATACCGACCGTTTCAGAGAACAATTGCTTGGATTTTTGAATACCGGGCAGGTCACTTCACTTTTGGATAGGATGGATAAAGGGGTTAAGTACTATTCGGATTTTTTCCAAAAATTACTATCACCAGTGCTGACCCTGTCTTTGCTCGCAGAGGCAGGTCATGAACCCAAGGCAGTTAAAAACACAGCCGATGAACTTGATCACCGGATGATGTCTAAGCTGGCTGAAATTGAAAGACTCCCTGCCGTTACAGATGGTATCCTGACCGGAAAACTACTTAAGCCGGAAATTTTTGAAGAATCAGACAAAAAGCGCTTTGAGCGCCGGGAGGAAATTATCAGCACACTAAGAATTGAATTATCAGAACAAATCCAGGAACCTAAATCCAAAAAGAGAAAAAAGAGAAAAGCTGATGGAAAAGACCCGAGCCTTATAATCAGCCTTCAACTTTTTAAATCCGGTAAGTCGGTCAAGGAAATAGCAATAGAACGAAATCTTACTTACTCCAACATAGAGACGCACATTTCACAAGCCATTCAGGAAGGACTTATGCCCCTCACCGATTGGGTTTCAGTGGAAGCGCAGCAAAAGATTGCAGAAGCTATAGAAAAGACCAGTAAACCTTTCGGAATTAAAGAGCTTATGGAGGCTACGGGCCAGGAATTCAGTTATGGCCAGATCAGAACAATACTGAAGACTTTCGGAATAGATAACGAACGACCACAGGCAAAGAATTAAAGTACCTGAAGGGGCATGTACCTGAATTGCCATACCGCGCTTAGTTTTAAATACGGGGTGCTGCAACCGGCAGCACTGATCAGAGAGATACGGCGGTGCGGCGTTACAAAATTTGTCCTGACTGAGATCAATAACACCGCTTCCTGGGTGGAGGTTAAAAGGCTTCTGGATGAAGAGCAAAAGCAATATCCTGAAGCAGCACCTGTTCAAATGGCAGCCGGAATAGAATTCAGAAAGGATGACAGGTTACTCTATATTGGCATTGCTGAAAATGATTCAGGTTTTGAATCGCTGAATCGATTTCTTTCGGTTCATAATCTGATTCAGAAACCCCTGCCTGAACGGGCTCCGGAGCTGGATCATGTATACTTTGTTTATCCATACGAAAAAATTAACCCGGAAGTTCTAAGGGTAAATGAGTTCATAGGCATAAGGTCAGGAAATCTCAACAGGTTTCGTCTGGATCATGCAGGAAAAGAATATCCTGAAAAATTTATAGTCTGGCACCCTGTTACATTTTCCGGAATTAATGGTTTTCAGATTCACAGACTTCTCAGGGCGATACATCATAACACACTTCTAAGCAAACTGCGGGATAAGGATTGCGCAGCACAGGACGAGATCATGATTCCGGTGGCTGAGCTGAAGGCAAAATTCAGTGACTTTCCTGAATTAATTATTGCCACGGAATCTTTGCTGGAACGATGCATTCTGACTGTTCCATTGGGAACTCCGAAAAACAAGGCATCATTATCCGGAAATGCGGATCAGGACTGGAAAAACCTCGTTGAAGAGGCCAAAAAAGGATTCATCAAAAAATACGGAAAAGGAAACGAAGCCCTGGAAGAGCGATTTAACAGAGAACTTAATATCATCCGTGAAAAAAATTTTTGTGCATACTATCTGATTGCGCTTGACCTTATCCGGTTTGCAGAGTCTAAAGGCATTGACCACATCGGTCGGGGCAGCGGAGCCAACAGTATGGTGGCATGGTGTCTTGATATAACTAATGTAGATCCTGTTGAACTGGATTTATACTTTGAAAGATTTCTGAATCCCGAGCGCAGCTCACCGCCTGACTTTGATATTGACTTCTCATGGGATCAGCGTGACATCATATATGATTATCTCTTCTCAAGGTATGGACAAGAGTATGTATGCCTTCTCGGAACCCACACCACGCTTCAGGAAAGATCAGTCATCAGAGAACTGGGGAAGGTATTTGGACTCCCGAAGGAGGAAATTGATCAGCTTGCTGATGACCCTGACTCCCTGAAAAACAGAGATGAATTAACACGTGTAATCTGCAACTATGCAGATTATATGAAGGACCTGCCTGTTAATCTGTCCATCCACGCAGGCGGGGTGTTGATCACGGATAAACCGGTTTACGCCCACACGGCTACTGACCTTCCTCCCAAAGATTACCCGGTAGCACATCTTGAAATGCATAATGCAGAGGATGCAGGGATTTACAAATTTGACATCCTAAGTCAACGGGGTCTTGGGCATATCAGAGAAACAATACGACTGATCAGGCTAAACCGAAACAAAGAGATTGACATAACACGTTTTAAAGAATTTAAAAATGATCCGCTTGTGCGCACGATGCTTCGCGAGGGTCGTACCATTGGATGCTTCTATATCGAATCACCCGCCATGCGGATGCTGCTTCGCAAACTGGACTGCGATAATTACCTGACGCTTGTGGCCGCGAGTAGTATTATCAGACCGGGGGTGGCACGCTCGGGAATGATGCGTGCTTACATAGAGCGGTTTCACCTGAACAGACAAGGAAAAGATTATTCCTCGGCACATCCAATTCTTAAAGAGCTGCTTTCTGAAACCTATGGCGTGATGGTCTAGCAAGAAGACGTGATCAGAGTAGCCCATTATTTTGCAGGCCTGAGCCTGGCAGAGGCGGATGTCCTGAGAAGGGGTATGTCAGGAAAATTCAGATCCAGAAGAGAATTTGAAAAAATTAAAGAAAAGTTCTTCTCAAATTGTCTTGAAAAAGGATATGACAAAGAAGTAACGGACAGGATCTGGTACGAAATAGAAAGTTTTTCAGGATACAGCTTTGCAAAAGGACATTCAGCCAGTTACGCCGTAGAAAGCTATCAGAGCCTTTATCTCAAAGCACATTATCCGATTGAGTTCATGGTCGGTGTAATTAATAACTTCGGGGGCTTTTACAAAACAGAATTCTATTTTCATGAAGCAAGAATGTCTGGTGCGACCATTGAAGCGCCTTGTGTCAACAATGCCGGTTTCCTGACATCCGTTTCAGGATCTGCCATTCACACAGGTTTTATCCATTTAAGAAGTCTGGAAACTAAATGGGCTAAGCTCATACCGGAAGAAAGATCTAAAAACGGAGTCTTCACAGGTCTGTATGATTTCATGAACAGGATACCTGCAGGACTGGAACAAATCAGAATCCTGATACGGTGCGGAGCTTTTCGGTTTACCGGCAAAACCAAACAGCAGCTGATGTGGGAAGCGCTGGCAGGTTTCGGAGAGGCCAAACAGTCAAGGTCTAAATCAACCGGCTCCTTATTCGACAATGAGGTAGAAGATCTTCAGCTTCCCCGGCTGGAACACAACCAGCTGGAGGATTTGTTTGATGAAATTGAACTTTTCGGTTTTACCCTTGGAGACCCCTTCAGATTGTTAAAGGATCCTTTATTGCCTTCACGGTCTACAGAAATGAAAAGACATACCGGGAAGTTATTCAGCATTACCGGTTACCTTGTCACAACAAAAATGACCTATACGGCAGGAAAAAAAATCATGAATTTTGGAACATTTCTGGATGCTTCAGGGCACATGTTCGACACTGTTCATTTTCCGGAATCATCAGCAAAATTTCCGTTCAGGGGCAGAGGTTTTTATAATCTTTCCGGCAAAGTCACAGAGGAATTTGGTGTCACCACCCTTGAAGTAACCCGGATGGATAAACTTGCCAATGTCAATCTGGGCTTGAAATAAGCCAAGTATAATATTGGTAATAATCTTATTACATAAAAACCTTTGCTATTTATGGTAATACCCTTATTTTCACCGCAATGCGTACCACCGATGCTATTCTGCTGGCAGCCGGGAAATCAGAAAGGATGGGGCAGCCAAAGCAGCTTCTTGATATTAACGGTGTTCCGATGATCGTTCATGCGATCAGCACCCTTCGCCAATGCACTTCTATAAGGAATTTGGTTGTTGTTCTTGGCCATCAGGCTTTCCGCGTTCAGAACCTTATCAGTAAAAGCAAAATAATTATCGTTGAAAATCAGAATTGGGCTGAGGGGATGGGATCTTCGCTCAGAGTAGGACTTAGAAAAATACTGGAAGGCCTTCCTGCCGCGGATGATATCCTGATATCGGTCTGCGACCAGCCCTTGTTGACAGGGAAAGTTCTTGAATCACTAATATCAAAACATCAGGCAGGTAACATTACAGCTGCCAGATATGGTAACGCCACAGGAACTCCTGCAATTTTTGACAGGACCTTTCTGCCGGAACTTCTTTCTGTGCCCGATCAAAGCGGTGCAAGAAAACTATTCGAAAAACATCCTGATAAACTTAAAACGATAGCATTTCCCGGTGGCGCATTTGACCTTGACACCTGGGAAGATTATCAGAACTTCATTTCACGGAACCAGTAACAATAACCAGGTAAGGACCTGAAAGATTGTTTTATTCAGACAATGGGATCCTGGTACCGGTAAAAACCAATACTTCAAAGATCTGCACTACTCTGAATCCTTAACGGACAGGTCTGAGTTTCTTTATTTCACGACTCTGTTTCAGCAGCTCCCAGGCATTCTGCACCTCTGTCATTTGCTGATTGACAAGCTGATATACTTCCTGATGCTGATCAGTCGGCGGACTGTCGGCGCTGCTGATGATACTTTCCTTTGCCATAGAAAGGAATCTTTCAAGAGCCTGAGGTGGATTGCGGAAAATATCCATTCGCGCACCTGTGGCATGAACATCATGAAGTCTTGATTCAAGTTTGTAAACTTTTTCCTCCGCAGCAATAGCAACTTTATCACCCTTCTTTGCAAGTAATACCGAGCGCAACTGTTCCATCTCATCTATCATTTTCAGGGTGGTATTGATGGAATTGAATAAATTCATTCCAAATGCATACTGTCCGGCAATTGATTCTTTCGTTCCTTTTGAGTTCGGATCTTTCAGAATTTCAACATTTTGCTGCCATTCGCGCTCTCCGATTTTCAATATGACTGTATAAGTGCCGGGAGGAACCATCGGCGCAGTGAGTCCCGGGCCAATATCAAGATCAAAGATAAACATAGGCCGCTCACCACTTTCATTAAGCTTAACCCAATCTTTCTCTCTTGGCTTTGTGCGTAATGGAGGTAACACGTAGTCCTGATGCCTCAAATCCCAGTAAATACGATTTATGCCGGGTTTATTCACTCCATGAATTTTCTGAACAATTTCACCGGCATTATTTTTTATCAAAACCTCAACACTGTCTTTTGATTTTTCTTTGAGATAATAATTAATGTCCGCTCCATAGGGAGGATTTTGTCCATTAACAAAGCTGTCCTCTGTTTTCATACCATCAATTTTCTGAAAACGGTAAGCCTGACGCATGGAAAACAAGTGGGCATCGGCCTGTCGGACGTTTTCAGTGAATTCCCGGATCGGGGTTATATCGTCAAGGATATAGATACCACGCCCGTAAGTGCCAATCACCAAGTCCCTGAAATTTTTCTGAATCGCGATACCATAAATGGGGGCAGGTGGCAGGTTATTCTTTAACCTTATCCAGTTTATTCCATCATCATAGGAAAAGTACAGTCCGATATCTGTTCCAATAAAAAGAAGTCCCTTTTTAGCAGGATCTTCCTTAACCTGGTGGATAAAGTTTGAATTGGAAGGAGGCAGGTTTACAGATAATCGTGTCCATGTCTTTCCAAGGTCAGTTGTCTTATATAAATAAGAGCCGAAATCGCCAACATGGTGTGCATCCACAGCGATATAACATGTGTTTGCATCAAAAGCTGAAGGTTCAATATGGCGGATGGTTCCAAGTTTTGGAAAATCCGGATTTGAAGGCGTCACATTGTCCCAGGATGTACCGCCATCGGAGGTAACACTTACCAAGCCATCATTGCTACCGGTCCAGAGGATCCCTGCTTTAACCGGAGATTCACCCATACTGTACAGGGTTGAACCATCCCAGGTCATCAGGTTGTCACTGGCCATTCCTCCGCTGTTTTTTTGAAACAATTTATTGTTGGTGGTAAGATCCGGACTTGCCACCTTCCAGGACTGCCCTCCATTGTTTGTTTCATGGACATGCTGGCTACCTACCCACACCCTTCCCTTCTGATGCACAGAAAGAACCATCGGAAAATTCCAGTGCCAGCGATATTTTGCATCAGCAGGCGTGGCTCCGATCTGGGTTAAAGGATACACCCGAACATCTCGTGGGTGCATTGTGGTAAGATCAAAGATATCCAGGCCACCATCATAACAACCGCTCCACACAATGTTATTATCAAAAGGATCCGGCTGGGCAAAACCACTTTCACAACCTCCGACTCCATGCCATGCTCCAAGCGGTATGGACCAGCCTCCAAGATATCTGCTGGGACCACGATAAGACCAGGCATCCTGACGGTTGCTGTATACCCAGTAAGGCACCCGGTCATCTACAGCCACATGATACATCTGGGCAATCGGCAGGTTGATATTGGTCCAGGTTTTTCCAAGGTTGTTGGACAGGTTAACACAGCCATCATGTGCACACATCATCCGCTTCGGATCTTTCGGATCAAACCACATGTCATGATTGTCACCGCCTGCAGCCCATTGGTTCATTTCATTGGAAAAAGTTTTTCCGCCGTCGAGTGACATTTTGATTCCAACGCAGATGGTATAAAGTCTGTTTTCATCACCGGTTGAAACACGAACCCTTGTGTAATAGCCGGCGCGCTGTCCCATACTATGGTCCTGCTGCATCAGCTTCCATGAATCACCTCCATCTTCGGAACGATAGAGCCGCGGTTCTTTATCTTCAATCAGCGCATATACAACTTTCGGATTGCTATAGGCAACATCCACCGAAGTTTTTCCAACAGGATGTGAAGGCCCGCTTTCAAGTCCGTTACGAAGTGGCTGCCAGGTTTTACCTCCGTCACGGGTACGATAAATTCCGCTGGAAGGTCCGCCACTGTTCAGATTCCAGGTCTTGATATCTATCTGCCACATGGCAGCATATAATGTCTCAGGATTTTGAGGATCAATGGAAAGGTCTGAGGCACCTGTATTTTCATCAAGGAAGAAAACCCGCTCCCAGGTTTTTCCTCCGTTGGTTGTTTTATAAACACCCCGCTCCTGCTGTGGACCATGCGTATGGCCAAGCGAAGCTACATAAACTGTATTGGTATCTGTTGGATGGACAATGACACGGCTTATCCGGAATGTTTTTTCCAGGCCCATATGCTTCCATGTCTTGCCTGCGTTGGAGGATTTATAAACTCCGTTGCCAACTGCATGCGCAGGGCGAATCAGAAAAGTCTCACCTGTACCCACCCAGACCTGCTTTGGAGCAGTAGGTGCGACGGCCATGGCACCTATTGAAGAGTCATCCTGCTGGTCAAATACCGGGCGCCAGTGGAATCCGCCATCTTCAGTTTTCCACACACCTCCGGAAGCGGCACCGATATATGAAACCATAGGATTTCCGGGTTCACCTACAACGGAAATGGCTCTGTTGCCGTCAGGTCCGATAAACCTGAAACGAAGCTTTGAAAAAGTTGAAGATTCAAACTTTTGAGCCTGGGCTGTAACAATGCCAAGGGTCAGAAAAATGGTACAGATAATTCTCATACTGGATGTCATTGAATGATGCCTCAAAGTAAGGCATCACAACCTATCCGGCAAGTCATTTGGTGAAAGGCGGGGACTTAAATAGTTGAAAACTGATCTGTAATGGCAGAATAAGCATCCCTTGAAATGTTTTCCTCGCTACTCTGAATGATCCGTCGTACCTTTGCGGTTTACTAATTATTATTACATGTCATCATTTAAGGCCTTGGGCATCTCCGAGGCAATGCTCGAAACCATCAGTAATCTGGGTTTTGAGACCCCCACTCCCATCCAGGAACAAGCCATTCCGCTGCTTTTAACCGGCCCTCAGGACATAGTTGCGCTCGCACAAACCGGTACAGGCAAAACAGCAGCCTTTGGTATTCCTCTGGTTGAGAAAACGGATGCAGATCAGTCAAATACCCATGCACTGGTTCTTGCGCCCACACGCGAACTTTGTCTTCAGATCACCGGCGACCTGAATAAATTCAGTGTCGGAAAAAGTAAACTCTCTGTTGTCCCTGTTTATGGTGGTGCCAGTATATCCGAGCAGATAAAAAAAATCAGACGTGGTGCCCAGATTGTCGTGGCAACACCAGGTAGATTAATGGATCTTATGGAACGTAAAGTTGTAAAACTTGAGAACATAAGAGTGATTGTCCTGGATGAGGCAGATGAAATGCTAAACATGGGTTTCAAGGAAGATATTGACCATATCCTTTCACAGATCCCAGAAGAAAGAAGTATCTGGCTCTTTTCCGCTACCATGCCTAAAGCAGTGCGTGCCATCGCGCAGGCCTATATGAGGAGTCCTGCTGAAATCAATGTAGGCGGAACAAGCCGCGGAAACGAAAACATTGAACATCAATTTGTGGTCGTGGAAGACCGGTTCAGATACGAGGCACTTAAGCGAATGGTCGATTATAACCTTGATATCTTCGGGGTAATCTTCTGCCGTACCAAAATTGATACACAGCAGATTGCTGAGAAACTTATCCGTGACGGCTATAACGCTGATGCACTGCATGGAGATCTTACGCAGCAGCAACGTGATCGCGTTATGGGCAATTTCAGGAATAAAACACTGCAGTTGCTCGTGGCCACGGATGTCGCTGCTAGAGGAATTGATGTCAACAACATCACTCATGTCATTCATTATCACTTACCTGATGAAATGGAGTTCTATACGCACAGAAGCGGAAGAACAGCAAGAGCAGGAAAAAAAGGTATTTCAATTGCCATTACCAACCGCAGGGATAACACGAAAATCCGACAGATTGAAAAATCACTCGGAACAAGCGTTAAGAGAATCAGCATCCCCACAGGTCCTGAAGTATGCAAACAGCGACTCGTGAATCTTGTTCACCGTCTCCGTGAAGTAAAGGTTGCGGACAATGAAATCAATGACATGTTGCCTGTTATTTACGAAGATCTGCTGCCGCTCAGCAAAGAAGAAATAATTCTCAAATTCACATCACTCGAATTCAATCACCTTCTTGATTACTACAGAGGTGCTCCTGATCTGAATGAATCCGGAAAAGGAGAATCTTCAAAAGGCGACTTTGAAAGATTTGTTTCAGGAGACCGGTTGTTCATCAACCTGGGCAAACTGGACGGACTTGATAAGGGGAGATTATTATCTCTGATTTGTGACCGTACCGGAATAAAAGGCCGTGACATTGGAAAAATTGAGCTTAAAGGTGCATACTCCTTTTTTGAGGTAGAGAAAGAAAAAACCCAGACTGTTAGGGAGCATATGCACGGCTTCGACTATAAAGGAAGGATTGTAAGGATTGAAGTAACCGAGGGGGCACCTCCATCAGGAAGGTCAGGATCTCACTCCCACTCCTCATCAAGGGCAGAAGTCCACGGAAAAAAATTCGGCCCCAAGAAATCATACAAAAAAGCCCCTTCTGCAACCGTAAGAAAAAAGGAATCAGACTGGTTTGATTCCAAAATAAAAGGATGGTAAAAATAAAAGGGGTGGACATTGTCCACCCCTTTGTGGAATAAAACAGATTTGCCGGTGTGATTAAACCCGCCGGTAAATTATCAGTAAGCAAATCCCTCCACCTACGAATCTTAACATCAGCCGGCCTAATTAATAGGCTTTGAGCCAAGCATCACAAAGTCATTGGCACTTACTTCGGTGATATAACGCTTCTGTCCTGATGACTCATAGGATCTGTGGATTAATTTGCCTTCCACACAAACCTCCTGACCTTTGCGCAGGTACTTTTCAGCCACTGAAGCAAGGGTACCC
>JBMTCO010000034.1:0-21763 GCA_049430945.1 Cyclobacteriaceae bacterium | reverse complement strand
GATGCATAGAACGCCCCGATGGGGCGATGGGGAAAAATTATTGGTTGATGCTTGAATTAAATTGGAAAATGGAAGATCACCAGAGGCCCGGGGTGGGAGTAAAATCACTTTATGCTTTCCAAACGAATTCTTCTGCTTCCGGAAGGGGTGTGTTCAAGGTAAATGCGGATGGTGTCGGCGGGTTTTAAGGAGTCAAGTTTTTCAGGCCACTCAACAAAACAATAATGTCCGGAGTCGAGAAGTTCATCCATGCCAATGTCCAGCAGCTCGGTGGTGCTTTTGGTGCGGTAAAGATCAAAATGATAGATCCTGTTGCCCGGTAATGAATATTCATTCATGATGGCGAAGGTGGGACTGTTTACAACTTCAGAATTTCCGCCGAGGTGTTGGACGATGCTTTTGATGAGGGTGGTCTTGCCAGCCCCGGGTTCGCCGTAAAACAGACAGATTTTTTGATGTCGGATGTGCTCGGCCAGCGCAACTGCAACTGCATCCAGCTGTCCGATCTCAAAATCAAAACCTGCTTCAAAATCAAAAGCCTCCATATCAGGTGTTGCGGGACGACAATAGGATGACGGGTATGATCACTTCTTCCATACTCACACCGGCATGCTGAAATGTGTCTTTGTAAAAGTTAACATAGTAATTGTAGTTGTTTGGATAAGCGAAGAACTGATCCTCAACAGCAAATACATAAGAAGCGCTCACAGCCTGACGCGGAAGAAAAAGGCGCTCGGGCTTTGGAGCCACAAAAATTTTATCACCTTCAAAGCCAAGATTTTTTCCCTGCTTGTAGCGCAGGTTGCTGTTCACACTGCGATCGCCGGCAATTTTGAAAGCACGCTTCACTCGGATGGTTCCATGATCGGTGGTGATCACCATTCTACCTTTTTTAGCCGCCACCATTTTCATCATCTCCCACAACGGCGAATGCAAAAACCAGGATTTGGTGATGGAACGATACGCAGATTCATCGGGCGCAAGTTCACGGATCATGGCCATGTCGGTGCGGGCATGTGAGAGCATGTCCACGAAATTATATACTATGACATTGAGGTCGTTGACCCACAGATTGTTGAAAGATTCAACAAGATCTTTTCCTTCCTCCAGCCTTTTTATTTTATGATACGAGGAGCGGATTTTCAGATGATTGCGCTCCAGCTGCTTCTGCAAAAATTCGTCTTCAAAATTATTTTTCCCTTCATCATCATCCTCTCCCACCCAAAGCTGGGGATGGGTTCGTTGCATTTCCGAAGGCATCATTCCGCTGAAAATGGCGTTACGTGCATAGGCTGTGGTCGTTGGAAGAATACTGTAATAGGCCGATTCTTCTTCAACATTAAAATATTCTGAAAGCACAGGCTCGATGACCTTCCACTGATCAAAGCGCAGATTGTCTATCAGAAAAACAAACAGAGGTTCACCGGTCTTAAGCAGCGGAAAAATTTTCCTTTTCATCAGCTGATGCGACAACATCGGGCGCGTGGTGTTGGGATCGTTCAGCCACTTCTCGTAATTCTTACGGATAAACTTGCAGAAGTTGGCGTTGGCTTCAACCTTCTGTGACTCCAGTACTTCCGCCATCTCTCTGTTTTCAGATTCTTCCATCTGCAGTTCCCAGAATATAAGCTTGCGGTAAAGGTCAGCCCACTCATCGTGGTTCATCTCCCCCATAAAGGCCATGCTGATGCGCTGAAATTCCTGCTGGTAAGATGCGCTGGTTTTTTCTGTTACCAGTCGTTTGTTATCCAAAATCTTTTTGACAGAAATAAGTATCTGGTTCGGGTTCAGCGGCTTAATCAGATAATCATCAATCTTGGCACCGATGGCTTCTTCCATGATCTGCTCTTCTTCATTTTTGGTGATCATGACCACGGGCAGCGAGGGTCTGGAGTTTTTTATCAAGGTGAGCGCTTCAAGGCCTGACATGCCGGGCATGTTTTCATCGAGAAAAACAACATCAAAATGGCGCACGAGGGTCTGCTCCACGGCATCGGATCCGTTGTTCACGGGCGTGATATCATAACCCCTTTGATTGAGAAACAGGATGTGGGGCTTCAGGAGATCAATCTCATCGTCGGCCCACAATATGTTGTATCTTTGCATCTTTCAAATCTAATATTAATAGTCGGTCGTATACCTTTCAACGGGGCGACTGAAAAAATGTTCCCACATGAAGCGCAAGATCATTAACGATCCGCTCTATGGTTTCGTATCCGTTCAGAGCGATTTGATTCTGGAAGTGATCAGCCACCCCTGGTTTCAGCGTCTTCGTCACATCCGTCAGCTTGGGCTTGCGGACCTGGTTTATCCGGGCGCCTCGCACTCCAGGTTTCAGCATGCGCTTGGTGCTTACCATCTTATGGGGCAGGCCATTCAAAGTCTGCGCAACAAGGGTGTCCGCATTTCTGAAGAGGAAGCCGAGGCTGTCCAGATTGCCATTTTGCTTCATGACATTGGTCATGGTCCGTTGTCGCACGCACTGGAGGAAACATTGCTCACAGGTATAAAACACGAAAGCATCACATATCGGTTCCTGATAGACCTGGATAAAATTTTTGACGGCAGGCTCGGACTAGCGCTGAAGATCTTCAGGGATGGTTATCACAGGCGCTTTTTTCATCAGCTGGTAAGCGGTCAGATTGATGTGGATCGGCTGGATTATCTGGAGCGCGATAGTTTTTACACGGGCGTACGTGAAGGGATTATTGGTGTGGACAGAATTATTGATATGCTGGCTGTACATAAGGATCATCTGGTGCTTGAGGAAAAAGCTGTTTACAGTCTTGAAAATTTTATCACGGCACGCAGGCTGATGTACTGGCAGGTATATCTGCACAAGACTTCCATCAGCTCCGAGCGGATGCTGGTGAATGTGATACGCAGGGCCCAATGGCTTGCGCGTGCAGGTCATACTCCCGATTGCTCCGCACCGCTGAAATTATTTCTGGAGCATCAGGTTACGCTGGAGGACTTCAGTCGCAAAACAAATGGCATTGATTACCTTAACTCCTACAGTCTGATGGATGATCATGACATCTGGTCGGCACTGAAATCCTGGTGCAGTCATGCAGATCCGGTTTTATCATTGCTGTCGGGCATGTTGCTGAACCGTCAGACTTTTTTCATTGAGCTGAGCGACAAAGCGGTGAGCAAATCTTCGATTCAGGAAGCACAAGCAAAAGTCAAAAAGCAATTCGGTCTCGGTGTACGGGATGCAGGATATCTGGTAGGATACGGAACAGTGAGTAACGAGGCTTATGTCCGTGGTGAGAAGCGGATCAACATACTTCTGAAATCCGGAAAAGTAGCGGACCTTGCGTCGATCTCCGATCTGCCACAGATCAAGGCCATGTCGAGGGTCGTGAAAAAAAACTTTTTGTGTTACCCGAAAATTCTGAAGGCCGACCGGTAAATTGAACAGCACTAAATAATGATCATGGAATTCACCATTCAACAAGTTGCAGGAATGATAGGCGGAACTGTGGAAGGCGACGGCTCCCTGCGTGTGACAATGCTCGCAAAAATTCAGAATGCAAAGGCGGGGCAGATTGCTTTCCTTGCGAACCCGAAGTACGAACAGTACTTATATACCACCAGGGCTTCAGCGGTGATTGTAAACCGCACGCTTGAATTAAAGAAACCTGTAGATGCCACCCTCATAAGAGTGGACGATGCTTATTCAAGTTTCACGGAACTGCTTGAAGCCTATGACCGCATTTTAAGTTTCAGTAAAACCGGTATTGAAGAGCCAAGCTATATCGGAAAAGACTCTGTAGCGGGTTCCGGGATTTACCGCGGAGCTTTTTCATACATCGGACAAAATGTTAAGATCGGAGAAAATGTTAAGATCCATCCCCATGCCTACATCGGTGACGGTTGTGAGATTGGGGATCACACCATCATCCATGCCGGCGTAAAAATTTATCCAGGCAACTTTATCGGCAGCAGATGTGAAATCCATGCAGGGACGGTAATCGGCAGCGATGGTTTTGGCTTTGCGCCGCAGAAGGACGGCTCCTATAAAAAGATTCCTCAGCTTGGTAAAGTTAAAATTGAAGATGATGTAACTGTCGGCGCGAACACGGTCATTGACTGTGCGACCATGGCAGGAGATTTTACCATTATCAGGAAGGGTGTGAAGCTTGACAACCTGATCCAGATCGCACATAATGTGGATGTTGGCAGTCACACCGTAATTGCAGCCCAGACGGGCATTTCCGGTTCAAGTACCATTGGAGAGCAGTGTATGATCGGCGGTCAGGCCGGAATTGCAGGCCATGTTACCATTGCACCCCGCACAGGAGTGGCGGGGCAGTCGGGCGTCTCCAAATCCATCAGGCAACCGGGGACGAAGGTGATGGGACCGTTAGCGTTTGAAATCGGGCAGTTTCTTAAGGCCTATGCGGTATTTAAAAACAAAGGGCTTTAACCGAATAAAAAGTTAAATTTACGCCCTATTATCCGCCATGCTAAACCATAAACAGCACACGATACGGAAATCAGTGACGGTTTCCGGAGTTGGATTGCATACCGGGGTTCAGACAACGATGACTTTTCTGCCGGCCAAGCCAAATCACGGTATTAAATTTCAGAGGGTGGATCTGCCCGGAAGTCCGATTATAGATGCGGACTGCGATAATGTGGTGGATGTTTCCAGAGGTACTACGATCGAGCAGAGTGGTGCAAGGGTTTCAACCATTGAACACTCATTAGCGGCGCTGGTGGGTCTGGAGATTGACAATGTTCTGATTCAACTGGATGGTCCGGAGGCACCTATCATGGACGGAAGTTCCATGCCGTTTGTACAAGCGCTGCATGATGCCGGTGCGGAGGAGCAGAATGCACTTCGTGATTTTTTTGAGGTTCAGGACAGCATCTTTTACCGCGAGGCAACCCGCAATGTGGAAATCGCTGCGCTGCCGCTTGATGATTACCGTGTTACGGTGATGGTGGATTACAATTCACCGGTGCTCGGAAGTCAGCATGCATCTATTACAGACATCCGTCAGTTTGAAAAGGAAATTGCTTCGTGCAGAACTTTCTGTTTTCTGCATGAGCTGGAAATGCTATACAAAAACAATCTGATCAAAGGGGGTGACCTCAACAATGCAATCGTGATTGTTGACCGTGTGGTGAAGCAGGATGAGCTTGAGCACATCGCTAAAATGCTGAACAAGCCGCGCGTAGAGGTTAAGAAGGAAGGCATCCTTAACAATATTGAACTCAGATATAACAATGAGCCGGCACGTCATAAGCTGCTGGATGTGCTTGGCGACCTCGCGCTTGCAGGACATCCGCTGAAGGCACAGATTCTTGCAGCGCGGCCGGGACATGCAGCAAATGTGGCCTTCGCCAAGAAGCTGAAGAAGGCCATGCAGGAGAACAGCAAGAAAGGTATACCACGCTATAATCCATCGCTGCCACCGGTGATGGACATCAAACAGATTTCGAATATTCTCCCACACCGTTATCCTTTCCTGCTGATAGATAAAATCATTTATCTTGATCAGGAGACAGTGAGCGGCGTTAAGAACGTAACCATGAACGAGCCGTTCTTTCAGGGACATTTTCCCGGCAATCCCGTGATGCCCGGGGTGCTTCAGGTTGAAGCCATGGCCCAGATCGGGGGTATTCTGGTAATGAACACAGTCCCGGATCCGGAGAATTACTGGACCATATTTTTAGGAATCAATGAAGTCCGCTTCCGTAAAATGGTTGTGCCCGGCGATACACTGGTCATTCAGTGTGATCTGCTTGCACCCATCAAGCGGGGAATTGCCAAGATGTACGGTCGTGCATTTGTAGGCAACACACTTGTCTGCGAGGGAACTATGACGGCCAGTATTGTAAGAAAAGACGCATGAGACATCATTTAGCAAGTATTCATCCGGAAGCCGTTATTGCAGAGTCAGCAACCATTGAAGCGTTTGCAACAATTCAGAGAGATGTCATCATCGGTGAGGGTTGCTGGATTGGTCCCAATACCACCATCTGGGAAGGAGCGAGACTTGGAAGCAACGTAAAAATTTTTCCGGGGGCGTCTGTCAGTTCCATTCCGCAGGATCTGAAGTTTGCCGGAGAAAAAACTGAGACTATCATTGGAGACAATACCGTTATCCGTGAATATGTCACCATCAGCCGCGGAACGGCAGATAAATACAGAACGGTAATCGGTAAAAACTGTTTGCTGATGGCTTATGTGCATGTTGCGCATGACTGTGTGATCGGCAACAACTGTATCCTTGTAAATGCTGTTCAGGTCGCAGGCCATGTTGAGATTGAAGACTGGGCCATCATCGGAGGTTCTTCGGCTGTGCATCAGTTCGTGCGTGTGGGTGCCCATGTTATGGTTTCAGGAGGTTCGCTGGTGCGCAAGGATATCCCGCCTTACACCAAAGCGGCACGGGAACCGCTGGCATATTGCGGTGTCAACACCGTAGGACTAAGAAGACGGGGCTTTGAATCTGAAAAAATAAGTGAGATTCAGGAAGTGTACCGTTATGTATTCCTCAAGGGGCTGAACAACAGTAAAGCACTTGATCTTGTGGAGAGGGAATTGCCGCCCAGCAGTGAGCGGGATAACATCATCAATTTTATCCGTCATTCTGACCGGGGCATCATGAAAGGATTTTCTGCCAACGGTTCGGATGAATGATCATCTCCGCGAAACAGCTCAGCAAAAGATTTAATAAAGAGTGGGTCTTCCGAAACTTCACTGAGGAATTTTCGGCCGGAGAAATCATTGCTATAACCGGTGCCAACGGCGCCGGGAAATCAACACTGATGCAGGTATTGTGGGGCCAGACCTTACAAACTTCAGGGACCATTGAGTGGACATCAGAGGGGAAACAAATCGATCCTTCGGATTTATATTCTTTCATATCCATAGCAGCCCCCTATCAGGATCTCATTGGTGAGTTCACCTTAACAGAGCACCTGAAATTTCATTTCAGTTATAAAAGGCCGGTTGGTGGTTATTCAACCGATGAGCTTATCCGCCTCATGTACCTTGAAGGTGCGGGTGATAAAAAAGTGGCGGATTTTTCAAGCGGGATGCGCCAGCGGCTGAGACTTGGACTTGCATTTTATTCAGAGGCGGAAGTTACTTTCCTCGATGAGCCTACAACCAATCTGGATGCAACAGGTTCAGCATGGTACCGGAAGGTGCTTTCAGATACTAAAAACAGGTTAATTTTCATTGCAACCAATACGGCGGAGGACTACCCGGAAGGGAGCAGGATCATATCCCTGAATGATTTCAAAACCTTGTAATTAATTTTATATTTGGGAAAATTACGAAAATGAAAAAGGTCACCTCCCTTTCCTTGATTTTTGGCTTTTTAATTATCCTGAGTGGATGTAAATCAGATCCTGATCCGACCGTTCAGGAGGTTCAACTCAAGAAACTTGTAAGGACCTGGACACTAAACGGTATTGAGCTGGATGGTGTGAACAAAAAATCTTCAACAGAATACAATAATTTCAAGCTTACTATTTCAGGTACTTATAACAAGGCCACTCCCGATGCGGAGTACAACTATTCTGTCAGTGGTCGCCCGCAACTTAGTCCCTGGCCTGCAAGTGGCAAATGGAAGTTCAGTACCGGAGCACCTCAATCTCAGATAGTACGCGATCAGGGAACAGACAACGAGATTTCAGTCACCTACAGTCTGCAGGAGAATCCTCTTCAGCTTACCGTTTCGTTCAATTACCAGGGAAATGGTATTGCAAACAGAACGAGTGTGGTAAAGGGCGGCTGGGAGCTGGTGTTTAACTAGTCAGCATTGCCGGACACAAGTCCGCATCAGAATAAACTTAACTTCTTAACACCATCAGGGTAATACCTGCGCCGCCACGGTCGGGGTGTTCGTCCCGGATGGAGGTTACAGAAGGATTTCCGGAAAAGATATCACGTACAAGTTTTCTTAATACCCCTGTTCCTTTGCCGTGTATGATTCGTACTTCGGGGATACCGAGCATGATGGCATCGTCCATATAAGATTCAAGTAATGGTATTACTTCTTCCGGGCGTTTGCCAATTATATCCAGCGTTTCCTTAAAAGTTGAACGGCGTGCGGCCAGATCAATGCCTGCGATGCGGGTAGGGTTTGAAACAGGCTGTTCCTGGGCGTGAACAAGCCGGTCAGCCTCCACATTTGAACGCATCAGACCAAACTGAACAGAGATTATCTTTCCTTTAATCTGTAATACTGTGCCGCTTTGATCCTGTCCGACGAGACGGACGCGGTCGCCTTCCTTAAATGATTTTTTAATGGTGGGCTTTACAGTTGCAGGAGCTTTAACCTGTTCAGTAAGCTCCGTAAGTTTTTGTCTTACTTTCTTTGTTTCTTTTTTCTCCGCTTTGTTTTCGCGAATGTGACGAATAGTTTTTTCTATCTCGCGGTTTGTTTCACGCAGCAGTGCAGATGCCTCGTCTTTTGCTCTGGTGATGATTTCTTTTTTCTTCGCCTCAAGCTCCGCACTTAGTTTTTCATAACGGGTCAGCTGCTCACGAAGCTGACGGTCTTTTGATGCCAGCTCCGTCTTAAGTTTTTCGGTGGCAACTTTTTCACTTTCAGTACGTCGCATCAGTGCCTCCAGACCAACCAGACCTGATCCGATAATCGCTTCGGCATCTTTGATAATAGCAGGTGGAAGACCGGATTTCCTTGCAAGCTCCATAGCGTATGAACTACCCGGTTTACCAATGGCAAGTCTGAACAGTGGCGTCAGGCGTTCTGCATCAAACAACATGGCGCCGTTCAGAATTCCGGGCACTCTTTCTGAAAGTGTTTTGAGGTTGGCGTAATGCGTCGTTACAACGCCCCACGTTCCTGCTCTTACCAAAGAAGTCAGCACAGCTTCTGCAATACCTCCCCCGAAGGAAGGATCAGTGCCTGCTCCCATTTCATCAATAAGCACCAGCGCATCATTTCCTGCCGCCGCAAGAAACCCTGACATGTTGCGCAGGTGGGAACTGTAGGTAGAGAGATCATTTTCAATGGATTGCTGATCGCCAATGTCAATGAGCAGCGACGAAAATATCCCGAATACCGAATCACCACCTGCTGCCGGAAGTAATCCGCACTGAACCATATACTGCAACAATCCGGTTGCCTTGAGACAAACGGATTTACCGCCGGCATTAGGTCCGGAGACCAGCAGAAAATGACCATCGGGCCGCAGGTTCATATCCATCGGCACCACCTGAGCTTTACCCCGGATAAGCACAAGCCCGGGATGCCGGGCTTCTCGCCATTCAAGAACGGGGTGAGATTTTAAAACAGGAAGCTGCGCATCCAGCACATCAGAGAGCTTGGCCTTTGCAGCATTGAAATCCATCAGTGCAAGAAATTCAAAAGCTGACTCCAGGTCTGAGATGTGAAGTCGCAACATAGCAGTTAGTGCACGAAGGATACGTACTTCTTCCCTTCGCTCTTCGTGGGTAAGATCTCTGATGTCGTTATTGATCTCCACCAGGCTTTCCGGTTCGATGTAGATTGTCTGGCCGGTAGCAGACTCGTCAATGATCACGCCTTTAATGCGGCGCTTGAATTCCGCTTTAACCGGGATAGCTACTCTGCCGTCGCGAAATACCGGTGCGGCTCCTTCAGGCGTGAACCCCTGCCCTACGGCCTGACGGAAAAGTTGCTCAATAAGTTTTCGTGCTTCCATTTCTGAAGCAGCAATCATGCGTCGGATCCGCTGCAAATCAGGAGTGGCATTGTCGCGGATACGTCCCTCAGGCTCGAGTTTTTTATCAATCTCCCGCACGACTGCTGCGGGTAGAATAATTCCTCCACAGGAAGAATACAAGAACGGATAATCTTCTTTATTTGATTCCAGAAATACAAGCCACTCTGAAATAGTCTGAAGGGACCTTCTGATCTCAGTAAATGCTTCCGCTGTAAGGACGGAGCCCTCAATGCGGGCCATCTTAAAATATTCAGAAGGATCATAATAACCCGCGGAAGGCCAGGCGTTGCCGCTGCGGAGCAGCAGCAGAAATTCATGGTTGTTTTTAAGACGGTTTAAAATAACCCCGGCATCGGTAATAAAACTCATCTGTACAGTAAGCGCGCGGCCGAGAGGACTGATGCAATGGTCAAGCAAATAAGCGCGGATGCGGTCAAAACCGATGCGCTGTTCAAAGTCGCCGGGGAAAATCATTTGTAAGTTGACGAATAAGTGCGCTGTTCTTTGAGCGCGAGCGTATCTATGACCCGTGTATAGACATCCTGCAATTCGTGGGGCCGAGCGATGTAATAATTAAAGGAACGGTCAATAATTGAATCATTGATGCCATTTTTTTGAGCAAATATTCGACGCAGATGGGAAAAAATAACCGCACCGGAATCATCGGGGACAGTATTGGTTTTTATCCGTGCCTCCCGCAGATAGAAGTCCACGAGCATGGCCGCCATTTCATCTTTGGAAAGGACGCCTTTCGGCTTCTCTTCTGCGCATGAAAAAAGGATGCACAGGCAAATGACGGGTAACAGCAGTCTGGGAATCATGAACAGGCAAAATTACTGATAATTCAATTAAATTCGCGGGCTCAGATATTGTGAAGGAACTGTTAAAAAAGCTCAGAAATTACGAGATCCAGATCCGTAAGGCGATCACGAGTCAGATGATCGGCGACTTCCGTTCTGTGTTCAAGGGAACGGGACTGGAATTCGATGATGTCCGCCCCTATCAGTACGGGGATGACATCCGGTCCATTGACTGGAATGTGACGGCTAAAGGTCACGGGACCTATGTAAAAACCTATAAGGAGGAAAAAGAGCAGACCATTTATTTTATCCTGGATGTAAGTGCCTCTCAGGACATCGGGGCGGAAGGTAAAACCAAATCTGATCTGGCAAAACAAATCTGCGGGGTACTTACGCTGACAGGCGCAAAGGAAAACAGTCACCTTGGACTGATCTGTTACTCTGACCGCCGCGAAGTATTTCTGAGGCCGCAGAAAGGGATGGCGCAGGCGCATCAGATCATATCAAGAATTATGAATCTGAAGCCCGCATCGCTTAAAACAGATTTGAGGGCGGCGATGATGTTTGCGATGAACACCATTAAGCGGCGGAGCGTCATAATTGTGATTTCGGATTTTATTGATGAAGGATATGAGCATCACCTGAAGGCGCTCGCACGAAGACATGATCTGATTGCCATTCACGTTCGCGACAAGCGGGAGACCGCATTACCGGATCTTGGAATTATTCCTGTGCGTGATCAGGAGTCAGGAAAGATGATCTGGATGAATGCTTCATTCGGGGACTTCAGAGAAAAACTCAGTAACTCACACCGCGAGCGTTCGGAGGCTATCTATAATATTTGTCGAAGACATCAGATCAATTATCTGCCGCTGGGTACAGATGAAGACTTTGTTCCGGCCCTTTTGAAACTTTTCAAGATCAGAAACAAATCCATGAAAGTATGAAGAGGATTTTGTTTCTGTCTGCGCTGATTGTTTCGGTTTCCGGGTTTGCTCAGGAAATAAAAGTAACAGGAAAATTTCTGGGTGACTCTGTCCGCATTGGTGAGCCGGTCCCCTACGCAGTCGGTGTGCGCTATCCGTCCAATTATTTTATTCTGTTTGCAGATTCACTGAATGATTTCAGTCCGTTCGAATATGAACGCAAGACCTGGTTTCCGACTATTACAAAAAATGGAATCAGTTATGACAGCGCTATTTACTGGCTGAGCAGTTTTGAAATCGACAGCATTCAGTATTTATCGGTACCTGTGTTACAGATCCGCGATAAAGACAGTTTGTATTTCAGGTCAGCAACGGATTCAATTTTCTTTTCATCGCGGGTATCCTCCGTTCCTGACAGCGTTGCCGTAACAGCACTTCCGCTGAAGGAAGACACCCTTTACCGAAAAGTCTCAAAGCTTTTCAATTATCCGTTTTTCCTGGCCTTTGCAGGTGTGACCATCGTACTATTAATTGTTATGTGGTTTGTTTTCGGCAAGCGCCTCACCAAGTGGTGGAAACGCAGAAAACTCACAAAGGCCTTCAGTGCATTTGAAAGCGCTTTCCTGCAGACTATTGAAAAAATCAAAGAACATGGAGGGATTCGTGAAGCAGAAAGTGCGCTGATCATCTGGAAACGCTACCTGGAAGAGCTTGAAGGTATACCCTATACACGGTATACGACAAGGGAAATCGCATCCATTGAACGCCATCATTCCATCCGAGAAGCATTGAGTTCCATTGACAAAAGAATTTACGGAGGGTATCGTGGAGACAGCGTAAATGAATATTACACCCTTAAGAATTTTTCAGAAGACCGGTTTATTCAAAAAATTGAGGAGTTGAAAAGATGACCGAGCAGTGGTATTTACCTGAGTGGTTCTATCCATCAACCTTTGCTTCCTATCAATGGGAGAACGCAGGGTTTTTATATGCCCTGCCGCTGGTGCCACTGATATTTATTTTCAGATCCCTCTGGAGAAAATATTTTGGTCAGAAAGTTCCTGTGGCGCTGGGCCGTACTGAATTAAAAACTGCCAAAGGCGCCTGGATGCGGTTTATTCCTGAAGTGCTGGTTTGTGTGATTGCCGCGTTTATGCTCCTTGCGCTTGCGCGACCCCAGCGCAGCAACGAAAAATCAGAACAGTGGACGGAGGGTATCGATATCATGATTGCAATGGATATCTCACAGTCGATGGAGATTGAGGATTTTACGCCTAACCGTTTGTCTGCTGCAAAAAAGGTTGCCCGTGAGTTTATTCAGGGAAGGGTTCAGGATCGCATTGGGCTGGTGATCTTTTCAGGAGATGCCTACAGCCTTACCCCGCTGAGCACGGATTACAAATTATTGTATTCTTATCTGGACATGATTGACTTTGGGATGATTGACACCAGGGGTACTGCCATAGGCAGTGCGTTGGCGGTGAGCATCAACAGAATGAGAGAATCTCAGTCCAAATCAAAAGTCTGTATCCTGATCAGCGACGGTGAAAGTAATGCAGGTAATATTGACCCTATGACTGCCGCGGATCTGGCAGCAGGTTACAGTATTAAAGTTTACACCATCCTGGTAGGAAAAGAGGGAATGGTTCCTTTTGGAAGGGATTTGTTTGGCAGACCGCAGATGGTGCCCAACACAGTGGATGAAACTACCATGCGCAGAATTGCCGAGATCGGTGGCGGTGAGTTTTTCAGAGTGACTGACAACAAGGCGCTTGAGCAGGTGTTCAAAAAAATTGATCAGTATGAAAAAGCAGAAATCAAGGAAACCCGATTCAGAGATACCTCTGATTTTTATACGGTCTACCTGACCTGGGCGCTGTTGCTGATGGTTATGTGGGTGGGCACGAAGGCCTTGTTTATTGCTTCGCCGGTGGAGGATTGAAATCCGGGATTTAATTCAGTCTGTTTTTTTCTTTTTCTTCTTCTCTTTCAACTGAGTAAGGTTTTCTTCCTGAGCGCGTTTGACTTTTACCTGATAACGCTTTTCGGAATCGCGTTTGAGATTTTCTTCCGCTTTGATGTATTCCCGGTTTTTCATAATTTTTTTTTATGAAGGTAAGCACCGGGGAAGACGGGCCTGGATGACTTTTGAAGGTGTTGTTCCGGATAAATATCCGGAGAAGTTCGTCCGCAACAGAAACATTTGTCAGGAATTGAAGCAGGAACAAGACATTGGGGTCCGGATGAATATCCTGACCAGCTCGCTCAATAGGCGGGTATAACACAATACTTCTATAATCGATTGGTCTTCGTAAAAAAACTACGGGACACGGGTAAAGCTTAAATGAATTTTTAAGGATTTAGTTCAAGAGCTTTACTCGGGAGTCCGGATGGATATCCGGACCAGCTTGCACTGGAAAACTTAATTATATCAAAATCCTTACAGGCTCTTCGAGAAGGCCTTTGAGAGTTTTGAGGAAGGCTGATCCTACGGCGCCGTCAACAGCACGGTGGTCACAAGAGAGTGTGACTTTCATGACATTGCCGGGAACGACCTGACCATTTTTAACAACCGGTGTTTCCTTGATACCTCCGACAGCAAGAATGCAGGCATCGGGAGGATTAATGATTGCAGTGAATTCTTCAATGCCAAACATTCCGAGGTTGCTGATGGTGAAGGTGCTGCCTTCCCAGTCGGCGGGCTGAAGTTTTTTATCTGCAGCCTTTTGTGCGAGGTCTTTCACCTCGGCTGCGATGTGGCTAAGGCTTTTGTTATCGGCAAATCGCAGGACAGGAACAACGAGTCCGTCTTTCACAGCAACAGCCACGCCAATGTGGATGTGATGATTGCGGCGGATCTTCTCTCCCAGCCAGCTGACATTGACATCAGGATGCTGACGCAGGGCGGCAGCAACGGCCTTGATCACAATATCATTGAAAGAAATTTTTACTGGCGACAAGTCGTTGATGCTCTTGCGGGCCTCCACAGCCTTATCCATGTTGATCTCCATGGTCAGGTAGAAGTGCGGTGCGGTGTACATGCTCTCCGACAGGCGGCGGGCAATGGTCTTGCGCATCTGACTTACGGTAATCTCCTCAAAGCTCTCCTGCCCTACTACAGAAGGTAATGTGATGGCAGCTGCTTTTCCTTCTTTGGCAGGAGCGGATGACGATGCAGCAGAAGGTTTGAAGTTCTCAATATCGCGACGGGTAATCCTTCCATGGTCACCACTGCCGGCAATCATGTTCAGATCATATCCTTTTTCTTTTGCAAGTTTTTTGGCCAGCGGGGAAGCCTTGACTCTGCCATTGGCAGTATGTGGTTCCTGTGCCGGAGCTGATGAGGCTGCTGAGACAACCGCAGGGGCTGTTGTACCGGCAGCGGCATTAGTAGAAACTTCCTGCGCTGCAGCAGGAGCTGTGGCTGCGGACTGCTGTGCTTTCAAAAGCGTTTCCCAGTCTGCACCCGGCTCGCCGATGATGGCAAGCACGCCGTTAATTGCAACGGCCTGACCGGCAGTGGCGCCTATATATAAAAGTGTACCGGCCTGGTACGACTCATACTCCATAGTAGCCTTGTCAGTCTCAATTTCAGCAAGGAGTTCACCGCGCTTAACCTGGTCTCCTACTTTTTTATGCCATGCTGCGATGACACCTTCTATCATGGTGTCGCTCATCTTAGGCATGGCTACGATTTCAGCTTTAATACCGGTCGTGTCAATTTTTTTAGACTCCGCAACAGGGGCAGCCGGAGTGGCTTTTGCCTCTGCGGGGGCAGCAGATGACCCTGTCAGCAGGGCGGAAAAATCCTCTCCTGCCTTACCTACAACAGCAAGTACATCGTTGATTTTAATGGCCTGACCTTCGTTTGCACCGATGTACAACAGAACACCGGTATTATAGGACTCATAGTCCATGGTTGCCTTATCTGTCTCAATTTCAGCGAGTAGCTCGCCGCTTTTAATAGTATCTCCGACTTTTTTATGCCATTTAGCGATGACTCCTTCAGTCATGGTATCGCTCATTTTCGGCATTCTGACCAGTTCAGCCATATTTATTCAGGATTTTCCCGTGTTAATGCGAGGGCCAAAAATAGGGTTTGAACAGGCAAGACCCAAATTTGGAAGGGACTTAAAAATTGAAGGTTCCAAGCAGGAATTCAAAGTAGAACGACCTGACGGGGGCCACAACCTGAGCCACCCTGAAACCGAGATCCAGTTGAGGTGCCAGTCGAAGTACATTAATATCAAATTTCACTTCCCCGCCGAAAGAGACATAGTTCGTTGCCTGGGGTTTACGCAGCAGGACGGCTAGCTGCGGATTATCGCCGAACGCATAATCAGCAAAACTGTTCAGACGGACTCGCCTGAAATTCACCAGAGAACCGATTGCGAGATCAGGGTACCATACAGGAAGCGTGTAGTTCAGTGCCATGCTGTACATTTTTTCACTCCTGCTCACTGCTGAACCGCGTGGAAGCGGAACTTCATTCCGGAAGTTATAGTCATCGCGGTTTCGCCAGTCAATGGCAGTATTCTGAAAAGCCCAGTATCCCCACAATGAATGGTGACGGAATAATCCGGGGAAATACAGATAAGCCGTTACCGATTGCTGCCGTCCGGAGAAGTCGCTGCTCTTCAAAGTTGAGGAGGAATTAAAAAAAACAGCCTGTCCCCAGCGGCTGTTGATATCCCTGGGACTGGTCCTCATGAGGTTATATGCGCTGAGTCGGTATTTGGTATAAAAGAGTTTGCCGTTATCCTGATAGTTTCTGAAGAAGTACTGGGGATATTCGCTGCTAACAACTCTTCCGCCGTTGTCAAAACTATTCTGAAAATCATTTACAGAGGTGGAGCCAAAATAACCGCTGAGGTTAAATTGTGTAAAGAATCTTGATTGTGTAAGATTCAGAGGAATTCTGAGACCTGCTTCAGTTGTTCGCTCGGTCCATGAAAATGAAAGCGGAGCTGTTGTGCGTGTAGTATCGCCATCGTTTATGTCCGTTATGAATACCAGCTCCTCCGCCACCTTCACATTTCTTTTTCCGTAATCATAACCGACATCTATGATCGGATAAAAAGACTGAAGTGATGCCCTGCCTTTCCAGGTCGGAGTGCGCTCCTGGATGTCTGCCTCAACACCGGCATAAAGAGAAAGATTACTCAGCACATCACGGGAGGTTATTCCAAAGCTTGCACGGGTAAGATCTGCACCTACAAAAGCGCCCCAACTGTGGGGATTAATTGCACGAAGCATTTTTCTGTAAGGCTTAACAGTATACCGGACATCCGGAATACTGTCAAATAAAAAAGGTCTTCCCTCCTGTTCTGCCAGATGACTCCATGACTCGGGATAACCCCGTCCGGGGCTTATGTATTCCGACCATCCTGCAGGCTCAAAAGGAATCCGCACGACATCCAGACCATCGCGTGACATATTACTGTAAGCAATGAATTTTCCGTCGGGAGAAATGGAAGCATTGTAGGCGCCGTATTTTGAAACAGTAACGCGGAATTTTTTTTCTGAAGGGATATGAAGCGCGAAAATATTATCCACACCTTCAAAGGGTGCATTGTAAAAAAGGTATTCACCATGAATAACAGGATGCCCGATGTTGACTTCACTCGCAGGGAGCAGTGTGGTGGTTTGTCCCGATGAATAATCAATTCGCAAAACAGAACGAAGGTTTCCTGACTGTCTGAGTACGGCGATGGCATCACCTTTATTATTCCAGCGGGGCATGGACAGGAAAGCACCTGACTCATTTTCAAAAGACCGCAGCACTTTTCCGGTGTAGAAATCAATGACCACCAGTCTGACTTTATAATTTTCATCAGACTCCACTGCGGCAATTTTTAAGCCGTCGGGTGAGATTGATGCACCTGAGTAGCGCGATTTCCGGGTTACAGTAAAAGAAGAATATTTTGTGCTGTCGGTATCATGAGCTCTGATAACGGACCATGTCCTGACCGGCCAGCGCGGATCAAACCGGAACTCACTCCACACCACCACCGATCCGGCGGCGGAAAGCATCCCTGCATCGTTAACCGGACCCGGCATGTATGAAAATTCTTCACCTGATTCAGAGAGAACGACCAGCTTTTCTGCGTCCCCTATTCCTGATTTCATGGCGATAATTCTTCCATCGGATAAATACTGTGGATAGGAATAGTTTGTAAACGTCTTACCGGTTCTTTTGGTGATGGTATCAAATTCAGTGAATGTAACCCCTGACTGAGCTGTCGTCCATTCCTGTTTAAGTCCGGAGGCAAGGCTTTTGTATAATCCTGTTACATTGATTCCTGCTTCACGGCGGATAGAGTTTGAAAACCTTCCGGGAATAAATGGCGCGGACCATGTACGTGCTGTGATCTTACCCCAGATTTCAGGATCGCGTGTGACCTCGCGCAGGTGCGAGACCATGTGATATCCGAGCACATAATGGTTTGGAATGTAGTGCTTATAGGAGCGAAGCACCTGTTTGTTATAATTGAAAGTTCTGCCTTCCATGACATTCGTTCTGAACACCATATCAAATTCAGGAATGCGGCCACGGCCGGAAGTTGTAAAGGCCGTTTCAATGGCCACGGCATCACCTTCCCAGAACCAGCGTGGCACGGAGATGTATGACATCACAAAAAGAGCTTCCTGACCAAAAAGTGTGCTGAATAGCCTGTTAAAACCACGGTTGCTGTGTGCAAACTGAGCCATGTGCCTGTATTCATGCCCTGCGAGCAGATTAAGCCAGTCATTGGTGCCGCTGAAGTTGTAGTTCTGAGTCGGCATGGTGTAGAGCTCAGAGCGGCGGGGTGCCAGAGTTACAAAGCCGTTGGAAATTGAAGAGCGATTTTGCAGAATAACAGGCATGCGACTTACGGAGGGCGTGCCCAGTGAACGGCTTTCGGGACCCCGGATATGCTGAAAAGTATTGGCCATCCGCTGTGCGGTCGGTTCGAAGCCGTAAGGAAATATGATTCTGAAGTCCTCCGTCTTTATTTGACGCCATCTAACGGAGGCAGGGTTGGTATCAAGCACCGGAAAATCCTGGCTCATCAGCAATCCTGTGGAGCCGGAAAGACAAGCCAACAGCAGAAGAACCCTTAAATAAATACTGGCTGGCCTGATAACGGGCATGAGCGATGATGATGTAGAAAAGTAAAACTAAAAAAGTTTTACCTTCTTATGCCTAACCCCGGAAAGGAGTCATAACATTTAAATAAAAAAGGGTTGATTTGCAGGATGTTTCAAAGACTCAAACGTGCTTACGAGACCTACAGGGAATATGTCCGGGTTGATCTGGCGATGTACGGGCTTCTGATCCTGATGATTCTGATCTATATGATCTGGGCGGCATTGAAGTAAGCCGTTCCTCCCGTAATTTATTATACCGAAAATTTTGATTTAATGCTTATCAGGCTACCCTGTTACTCACCGCAGAATAATCTCCCTTACCCAGTCCCTCATTTTTCCTGAGAGCTCATCTGTAGGAAGGTCATTGATATCTGTACCGAAAGGGTCTTCAATTTCTTCTGCTATAAGTTCCACACTCAATAGTACGAATGCCAGCAGCAGGACCATCGGAATGGTCATATATTCCTCTGTGATTACAAGGCCAAACGGGAGCGTAATCAGATATATGAATATAAATTTCTTTATGTACATCGCGTAGGAATAAGGTATCGGCGTGTTCTTGATTCTTTCACAGGCACCGATGATATCCGAGAACTCTTTAAGTTCACGGTCCAGTAACCAGAATTGATCTGAAGTGATTTTTCCGATTTGCGTCAGTTGTTGTACTTTTTCATAAAGTGCTGAACTTAGCAGATTAGGGACATGTCTTGTTTTTTCCGCGCGTGCAATCAGTTCCGGTGTAAGATCAAGCACCTCAATTTTCTTTCGGCCACGAAGATAATCGCGCAGAGATGCAGGAATATTTGAAATCATATTTGCAAACCACTCCCGGTTTTCTCGGTCCTCTTCGGGGAGGAAGGCGTTGATTTTAAATGAAAGGTTGCGGGTATTATTAACAAGACTACCCCAGAGTTTGCGCCCCTCCCACCAACGGTCGTAGGCGGAGTTGACTCTGAACACAAGAAACAGACCCAGCACAATACCAAGCAACTGATGCATTGCGATGGTGCTGTGAAAATCTTTTTCTGTCCATTGCAGCACTTCAAGAAATAACAGGCAAACCACAGAAGAAAAGATCAAAAGGAAAATCAATGCCGGCCGAAGTGTGTGCATGACCTGGCGGCTATAACTATGAAATATGACAGAGAACCAGACTTTAGGATTATACTGAACCATGCGGTAATTTTGATAACCCTAAAGTTAGTCATTTCCACCTGAGATAAAGACTCAATAAATCCGGCACCTGCAACATAAATGGCATGAATCAGGAACATCCCAAATATCATATTCACGAATCCATTGCGGAAGCAAAAACCCTGGACACCCGGTTCTACCTTGATCCGAATGAATACAGCCGTTCCCGAGAAAAGATTTTTGCACGTTGCTGGCAATTTGCCGGCGATACCGACCAGATCGGTGAGGCCGGATGGGTAACCCCGGTCAATTTATTACCCGGAATGCTTGATGAACCACTGGTTCTTACACGGGACAAATCAGGTTACCACAATTGTCTTTCTAATGTGTGCACCCACCGGGGCAACCTGTTGGTGGAGAAACCCTGCAGGCTGAATGACATGCGTTGTAAATATCATGGCAGGCGGTTTCACCTTGACGGCAAATTCATGTCGATGCCGGAATTCAAAGAGGTGAAGAATTTTCCTTCGGAGGCTGACAACCTTCACAGGCTGCCGCTCCATTCGCTCGGTAAGTGGTTGTTCACAAGGCTTGAACAGGGGCCGGAAGCGGATGTATTTTTCGGAGATATGGCGCGAAGGCTCAACTGGATGGACTTCAGTAGGTTCAGGCTCAGGCCTGAGCTTTCAAGAGATTACAAAGTGGATGCGAACTGGGCACTTTATTGTGAAAACTATCTCGAAGGATTTCATATTCCATTTGTACATGCCGGACTTAATGCTGTGATTGATTACGGAAATTATACCACTGAATTATTTCACTACAGCAATCTTCAGCTTGGTATTGCCAAAGAAGGTGAAATGTGTTTTGAGCTTCCGGAGGCATCGCCGGATTATGGAAAAAAAGTCGGCGGATATTATTTCTGGGTATTTCCGAATATGATGTTCAATTTTTATCCATGGGGATTGTCTTTGAACATTGTAAAGCCCACTGGTGTTTCATCATGTACCGTAAGTTTTCTGACCTATGTGATGGATGAAGATAAACTTCGTCAGGGTATCGGGGCCGATCTGCATCAGGTGGAGATGGAGGATGAAGATGTTGTGCAGCATGTGCAGCGCGGAATCAGGTCAAGATTTTATAAACATGGTCGTTATTCCGTCACCAGGGAGACAGGAACGCATCACTTTCATCGTTTGATAGCGGAGTTTATGGAGTAGGAATTTTTGGGAAGATTGTTAAGTGAAATTTTCGAAACTCACAGTCAGAATTACTTTAAGTTTTGATTTGACCCAAACCGAATCAGCGAACCAATCATAAGTCCTCCGATATTGATCCCCATATCTTCCCAGCTGAAAATCCTGTAGGATAAAAAGTACTGAACGGACTCCAGACCAACAGCAAGAAAAAGCCCGATCAGCATCAGGCCAATAAATGATGAGAAAATACCTGTGCGGAAAGAAGGTGCCCACAGGTAGCGGGCCAGTACTCCCCAGGGTAAGAAAAGCAAAAGGTGAACAACCAGATCCAGGCGAAATGGTCCGACGCGACCATCATTCCACTTGGTCGGATCACCAAGATCCGCAACCAGTACAACGACCATTACCAAAGGATACAACAGAAGACTTAGTTTTCTCCAGACCATTTAACCTCCACTGTTTACAGGTCGCAAGATATAGTATATAGAGTCAGTTGGTACCGACAGAAAAGAAATGCGCCTGTAGCTATGATAAGCCAGGTACCTTATAAACAGAAATTCCACTTCAGATACCCCGAATCCCAATACTTGTCAGGGCCTCACCACACCGGGACTACCCAAAAATCACAGGAATTTAAAATTCGGAATAGATCTTATCAATTTTTATATCATTGATTTTCAGATACTTAATAATTACTTTATGAAAATCATTGCCTAGTACTAAACAAAACAAGGTACTTTGCGTTTAGAAATTCAAAAGCACAAAAAACGTATGAATCTTGAAAACACGCAGATCCAGATGAAGAAAGGGATTCTGGAATTCTGCATTCTTTACATCATCAGTCGTGGGGAGGTCTATGCCTCGGACATGCTGG
>JBMTCO010000033.1:0-21796 GCA_049430945.1 Cyclobacteriaceae bacterium | reverse complement strand
ATGGCCAATATGCTTGCTGAACAAAAGCAGGTCTTGCTGTATACACGCGACCATGAAAAAGCAAGACAGATGCATGAAAGCAGGACGTCCAGAGGAATTGAACTTTATCCAACCGTCGATGTGGTGACTGATCTGGGCCTGCTTGCAAACTCATGTGACGTTATTTTCCCTATAGTGCCGTCTGCCGGTTTCAGGGCTATGATGCGCGACCTGGCGCCATTTCTGAAACCATATCATTTGCTCATACACGGCACCAAGGGTCTTGATTTGAAACTGCCCCACGGAGAAACCATTGAGTCTATGAAATTCCTTGACCGAACTATGGTTAAAACCATGAGTGAGGTAATCAGGGAGGAAAGCGTTGTGGCCAGAGTTGGCTGCCTGGCCGGTCCAAACCTGTCAAGAGAACTCGCCGAGCGGCAGCCTGGTGCAACAGTTATTGCCTCACCTTTTCAGGAAGTAATTCAGACGGGCAAAAAATTACTCAGATCAGACCGCTTTCAGGTTTATGAAAACAATGATCTGATCGGTGTAGAGCTGGCCGGCGTTTTAAAGAATATCATCGCTATTGCAGCGGGTGCATTAAGTGGCCTAGGGTATGGAGAAAATGCCCGTGGGTTACTTATCAGCCGCGGTGCTGTTGAAATGGTTTACATGGGAAGAGCCATGGGCGGTAACACAAAGGCTTTTCTGGGTGTTGCCGGAATTGGTGATCTGGTAGCAACCTGCAACAGTCCCTCAAGCCGCAACTTTACCGTCGGTTATCGCCTTGCAAAAGGTGAAAAACTTTCTGAAATAATTTCAGATATGGATGAGGTAGCCGAGGGCGTTAATACGGTAAAAATTATAAAAAAGTGTGCTGACTTTTACAAGGTAAGAGCCATGATTACTGAAAGTCTGTACCGTGTGTTATTTGAAAACCTGACTGTACAGGAAGCTCTGTCACAACTGATGCGTTTTCCATTCAGCCTTGATATTGATTTTTTAAAAGACTAGACTCAGACTGAAATTAAAGGAAAGATCGGATCCGATCTGCCATAACCTGAAGTTCCTCTGTCGCAGGTTTGAGTTTGGGCCTTGTAAAATTGAGGTCATCGGCTTTATTTATTGGCACCAGGTGCACATGGGTATGCGGAACCTCAAGACCAATAACCGATACTCCAATGCGACGACAGCTTACCGCCTTTCGCAAGGCTGCTGCAACCTTTCTCGAAAACACCATCAAATCCCGAAGGTCAGAATCATCAAGATCAAAAATATAATCAACCTCTTTTTTTGGAACAACCAGGACATGACCATTTACCAATGGCATTACATCAAGAAACGCTATGAAGCGGTCGTCTTCAAGAATGATGTGTGCCGGAATTTCCCTGCTTATGATTTTACTGAAAACCGATGACATGGTATCAGATGGCTATATCAAGAATTTCAAATTCAATTTCGCCGGCCGGAGTCTTTATAACAGCATTCTCTCCTTTTTTCTTTCCGAGCAGTCCTTTTCCAATTGGAGACTGTGTTGAAATTTTTCCTGCTTTCAGGTCTGCCTCCTCCTCTGACACTAAAAGATAGGTAACCGTTGCATTGTTCTTCTTATTTCGGATGGTTACTCTTGAGAGAATGGAAATTGATTCCGTGTCTATCTGCGATTCATCAAGCAGACGGGCATTACTCACGATCTCTTCAAGCTGTGCAATCTTGGCTTCGAGTAAACCCTGGGCATCTTTTGCAGCATCGTATTCTGCGTTTTCACTCAGATCACCTTTGTCCCTTGCCTCAGCAATCTGTAAAGCAATATCAGCGCGACCCTTTCCTTTCAGAAATGCAAGTTCAGACTTAAGTTTCTCAAGCCCCTCCTTCGTGTAGTATGAAACCTTTTTAGCCATAATTAAAATTCTTTGGTATCCTTTTAAAAACAAAACAACGGTAACCGGACGCGGTAACCGTTGCTTTCGGACTTTCAAATTTACCAATTTATCACCTGAATGCAAGTCAGCAGCACTCGGGATGATTTTGTAGTTTTAAATTTCAAAAAATACTGAAATGAACCATTGGCTGTTAAAGACAGAGCCGGAGACCTATAGCTGGGATGCCCTTATAAAAGAAAAAGAAGGCGTTTGGGATGGTGTCAGAAACCATCAGGCCCGGCAGAACCTTGAAAAGATGAAAAAAGGAGACCTGGCGTACATTTACCACACCGGAAATGAGAAGGCAATTGTAGGAACTGCAACTGTTTCCAAAGGACCTTTTCCGGAAGTCGGTGCAGAAGACTGGACATCGGTAAAGCTTAAACCATTAAAAAAACTGAATTCCCCGGTAAGTCTGTCTCAGATTAAATCGGATAAGAGGCTTGCGCAGATAAGCCTGGTGAAAATGAGCAGACTTTCAGTTCAGCCCCTTACAAAAGAAGAATTTGATCTGATTCTGGAACTTTCCGAACCATCCTGATTTCTGATGCGTCTGACATTCATCACCGGAATGTTCTTCTTTTCTGCCTCTGTGTTAACTGGGCAGGTAAGACAGACCAGCCGTTATGAGGCAGATATAAAAACGAATGATCCGGAGCCGATGGTTTTTTCAATGGAGGAAACCGGGTTACTGATTGCTGAAGATTCAAGAGATTTTGAAAACGGAAAACGAATCCGAAAATATATTCATCTGGATACTGCCCTTCAGATTGTCTGGGCAGCAAAAGCATCCATTCCGGAAGAAGAGGAAATTGCGGGTTACGAATATTCGGCTGGACGTTTTCAGTTATTGTACACCCACCGTCAGCACCAATTTCTGAAAGGAAGCGTGGTAACCCTGAACATATACGAACAAACCCTCAGGTCAAGTCCTTTTAATGTTCAGTTGAATATGAAACTTACCCATTTTACTTCAGCAGGAAAGAACAGCGTCATAGGAGGTCAAATGGGACTTCAGCCTGTGATTGTTTTGTTTGAGGTGGAAACAAGCAGAACGAGAATTTTGCCGGGTTTTTTTCTGAACGACAGTGAACTGATTGATCTGAGGGTAAACAAAAATGAAACCTTCAGCCTGATTCAACTTAACAGAAAGGGCAGAGAAAAAGTTATGATTTACAGGGCATTCGACCAGGATGGAAATCAGCTTGTTGAAGATCGGTTTGAACTGGACCCTGAAATCACAATACAGTCTGCCACTTCCAGCACACTGGTTCACAATGAGGTTATGATTGCAGGGATTTATAGTTTTGGAAACAGCAGGTTATCAACCGGAGTTTTTTCTGTCATACTCAATCCCGGAGGTGAAAAGCTGGTAAGGTACACGGACTTTCCGATGCTCAGTCATTTCCTGGATTATCTGCCCGAAAAAAAAGCTGCCCGGATTATTGAGAAGGCAAGCCGCCGCCGCTCATTTGGCAGATCACCTGATTTCAGAATTGCTGCAACCTTGCACCGTGTGGATGAACACCCCTTTGGATTTCTGGTCTTCGGGGAAAGTTTCCAAATTCCTTCGGAGACACAAAACAGTATGATGAACACAGGTCCGTTCTTTTACCGCCCTGGTTTAAGCACCATTCCTTATCAATATAACAACCTGCCGTGGCGGTATGGCTATGATCCTTTTACAGGCACAGACAGAGTCAACTCAACAGTACGTATGGCAAATGCATTTGCAGTAGCCTTTGGGTTTAATGGTTCCTACTTATGGGATCAGGCTGTGGACCTTGATCAGATCTCCATTCCTCCTGATGTACAATTTGCAGACTATGTGCTGAGTAAAAAAGGAAACACAGAATTTTTCTTTCCTTCTGAAAAAGGACTTGGACATTCAGTTTCCGGAGGTGAATCAGGGAAAAAAGAGGTAGTATATCAGTCTGTTGATGTAGGCAAGTATGCTTCGCTGAATTATGAAAACAGTCTTGAACATACCCTGCGCAGGTGGCATGGAAATAACCTGTTTATCAGCGGTCAACAAATTACCCGGGACGGATCCACCCGCGAATCGGATCAAAGGAGAAAAGTGTTTTTTATCAATAAAATTGAGCTTAAATAAGAGTTCGGTAATGCAGGAAAAATCAATTGTCGTTCCTGTTCCCTATATTTGTCCCCTGCGATGAGAAAAAAGCTGATTTTCGATTCCCGGCAACTGGAAATCACACTGGACCGGCTTTGTCAGCAACTCATTGAAAATCACGATAACTTTGAGAATTCGGTCATTATTGGCCTTCAGCCGAGGGGAATTTATCTTGCCTCAGCCATCCACAGAAAGCTTAAAAAACTTACCGGAAAATCCATTCCGCTCGGATTCCTGGATACCACCTTTCACCGGGATGACTTCCGGAGAAGAGAGATTCCTGTAAAAGCAAGCCAGACCAAGATTGACTTTGTCATTGAGGGTAAAAAAGTAATCCTTATTGATGATGTGCTTTTTACAGGCCGAACCGTACGTTCCGCAATGGATGCCATGCTGAGTTTCGGCAGACCTGAAAAAGTTGAATTACTCGTGCTAATTGACCGTATCAGAACCAGGGATCTTCCCATTTCAGCAAATTATACCGGGAAGGCAGTCAATACTCTCTCTACTCAAAAAATTCTTGTAGAGCTGACCGAACAGGGCGCTGCACAAAACCGGATCTGGCTAACCACGCAAACCAATACCTGACCAGGAACTATGTCAAAATTAAGTCAACCCCATCTCCTCGGAATCAAAAACATCACAGCCGATGATATGGAGTTGATATTTGAAACAGCTGATAATTTTCTTGAGGTTATTAACAGGCCAATCAGGAAAGTACCTAGCCTTCGGGATATAACCATTGCTAATATCTTTTTTGAAAACTCAACAAGAACAAGACTGTCTTTTGAACTGGCGGAAAAAAGACTATCTGCCGACGTGGTGAACTTCACTGCCTCAGGCAGTTCAGTTAAAAAAGGTGAAACACTGCTGGACACAGTTAATAATATTCTCGCCATGAAGGTTGAAATGGTAGTGATGCGTCACGCAAGTGTCGGAGCTCCACATTTTCTGTCCAGACATATAAAGGCAAACATTATAAACGCAGGAGACGGAACCCATGAACATCCCACGCAGGCGCTTCTTGATTGTTTCACCATACGTCGGAAACTTGGAGATGTATCAGGCAAAAAGGTTGCCTTGATCGGAGACATTCTGCATTCCCGTGTTGCTCTTTCTAACATTTATGCTTTGAAAAAACTCGGAGCAGAAGTGATGGTTTGTGGCCCTCCTACTCTGCTGCCAAGACATATCCACACGCTTGATGTCAAAGTTGAGACAAACGTTCAAAAGGCACTTCAATGGTGCGATGTAGCCAACGTGCTCCGCATTCAGCTTGAAAGACAACAACTCAAATATTTCCCTTCCCTCAGAGAGTACACCCTGTATTTCGGCATTAACAGGAAAATGCTCGAAGACCTTGACAAAAATATCGTCCTGATGCATCCGGGGCCTGTCAACAGAGGCGTTGAACTTAGCAGCGACGCCGCCGACTCAGGTCAGTCCGTTATCCTTGATCAGGTGGAGAATGGTGTGGCCGTACGCATGGCTGTGCTGTACCTGCTTGCAGGTCAGACAGCCTGAATTCACTTTACAAGACCGGTGTAATGTTCAAACAGATTCTTAAGATCCCTTTCTTCCTTCAGACTCAGACCATTGACTTTTAAAAACTTAGTCATCTCTTCAGTTTGCTGAGGGAACATTTTAGAAATATTTTTTGCGGATGGAATCTTGCTGACCACATCGTTATTGCTGTAGAAATATGCAACCGTTTTTATTACGCGGTGATCCTTACTTCCAACATTCAATGCAGGATGGAAATCAGCTGCTTTAACCACAGCATTTGTTTTTTTTAACAATGCCACAGGTCCGTCCACCACCACCTCATAAAAACCGGACAGTTGTGCTCCTGTATCGTCCTTAAGAAGTGAACCATTTATAAAAAATGTTTTAGCCCTGGTTAATGAATCAACAAGAAGGAAATTACGAACAACTCCGCCGTCCAACACTCTTACAATATTCTGGTGGAGAAGGTAAAAGTCATCGCGCAGGATGTCATATTTTGCCCTGTAACCTCCAACAATTTTATCTCCTTCAAACATCAGAAAAGTTGACTCGGAGAAGGAATTGTTAAGAAATGCATCTCCTACCACTCCCGGAGCTGCAGTGGTTATTTTATTAAACATTCCAGTTGTACCGGTCAGCAGATCCTGGTTGCTGTTGATCCGCTCCATCATATACCTGTTGCTGAGGTAGTTCTGCTGAGCAAGTGCAGGAAGGGATAAGATGACCATCACAAACAATAACTTTCGGGTAGAAATTTTCATATACAGAAGTTTTTTTTCTAAAATAATTATACCCGGTCAGCTATCTGATTCATTATTCTGGTCTGTATCTGAATGGACTCATGGTGCACAAGCCTGAGCATGTCACGCATAAAGCCCTCATCGAGACCCATAGCCTTCGCCATTGCAACGCGTGTCTGAACGATTTCTTCCCAGCGATTTACCTGCAGGATTGTCACATTATTTTCTTGCTTATACTGACCAATTTTTTCACTGATTTTCATTCGTGATGCCATTCTGGTCATAATCTCATCGTCCAGCTGATCAATTTGTTCGCGAAGCACACTGAGGGTATCCTTGAAAGTTTTGTTCTCTGAGGATACCGTCCTTACCACCAAACCATCAATGATCTTTGCAAGGTTTGATGGTGTAACCTGCTGCTTGGCATCCGACCAGGCTGCATCCGGATTGAGATGACTTTCAATCATCAGACCGGCCATATCCAGATCAAGCGCCTTTTGAGAAATAAGACTGATCAGCTCTCTGTTACCTGAAATATGACTCGGATCACAGATAATATCCAAATCAGGAACTCTGGTTTTTAATTCAATGGCCATGTCCCACATCGGGGCATTTCTGAAAGGCCCCTTTTCAAAGGATGAAAATCCGCGGTGGATGGCTGCGAGTTTGGTAATCCCTGCACGATTCAGTCTTTCAAGTGCTCCGATCCATAATTCCAGATCAGGGTTTACCGGATTCTTAACGAGCACCGGAATGTCAACACCTTGAAGAGCATCTGCTACTTCCTGTACTGAAAATGGATTAACAGTAGTCCGTGCACCTACCCACAAAAAATCTACTCCGGCTTTCAGACATGCATCCACATGGGCGGCATTCGCAACCTCAGTGGTTACCGGCAAACCGGTTTCTTCCTTAGCGCGGATCAGCCACTTCAAACCAATGTCGCCGGCCCCCTCATACTGACCAGGTCGTGTACGGGGTTTCCAGATGCCCGCCCTCAAGGCATGTGCCTTGCCGGTGGCTGCAATCTGCCGGGCAGTGGTAACCATTTGTTCTTCGGTCTCCGCACTACATGGTCCGCTGATAATAAAAGGCCTCTGGACGCCTGTCCAGCTACTCAATGATTCAATTTGCAGGGATTTTTTGTTCATGGTTCTGATATTCGGGTTGTAATTTATTCAAATTTAAGTTTGTCAGAGTTATTTGAGGGCTAAGATGGTTGTTCAGTCTGGTTAAGTGCTATACCTTCCAATACCCGGCGGATATCGTTTGCCTGAGTCATTATCCGCATCAGTTCGGTTGTATCTTTTTTCATCAGATGATAATGAAACCTTTGCAGATGCATGATATACTCCAGTAAAGCCTGACTTAAATATTCAGCATTCTGCTCAAAAATCGGAGCCCACATCTGAGGGGAACTCTTTGCAAGCCGTACAGTGGAAGCAAAACCACTTCCCGCCAGGTTGAAAATGTTCTTTTCATCCTTCTCCATATCAAGCACTGTTTGCCCCAGAAGAAAAGAACTTACATGGGACAAATGGGAAACATAGGCTGCATGCCTGTCATGCTCAACCGGATCCATAAAAATGGTCTTCATCCCCAGCGCATCAAAGAGTTTCATTGCCCCGTCAATAGCAGGTGAAGAGCTTTTTTCACGCTCACAGATAATATTGGTTTTCCCGGTAAACAATCCTGTAAATGCAGCGGAAGGACCTGAATTTTCAGTTCCGGCTATGGGGTGTGAGGCTACAAATCTGCTCCTTTGAGGATGACCGGAAATAGCCTTACATACCTGCTGCTTGGTAGAGCCCGTGTCTATAATAATACACCCGGCAGAACTTAAATCCAGAGCCTCCTCAGTAAGCTGCGGTAAGGTGCTGACCGGCGTCGCAAGAATTACCAGCGATGCATCCTTAAGAGCCTCCTCTATAGGCAGAATCCTGTCCACAAGTTCCAGCTCAGTGGCAAGCGTCCTGTTTTGTTCATTGGCATCCACTCCAAAAATTTCATTGGCAAGACCATGCTTACGGATTTCAAGTGCTATGGAGCCACCAATCAGACCTAATCCAACAACAGCTGCTGTCATTTCAATTGCTGATTTGTGGTTTAACATTTTTTACTCGTTCCAGCGCCTCCTGCAGTTTTTCTTCCGTAGCACAAAGGGAGATTCGGATGTATTGTCTTCCAGACTCACCGAAGATGAAACCCGGAGTAATAAAAACGCCGGCCTCTGTTAGATAAAAATCAAGCCACTTCTCAACATCTGTTACATGGCCAGGAGCCTTCGCCCAGACAAAAAGACCGGACTGAACGGCCGCAAAAGAGCAACCCATTTCGGAAAGAATCTTTTCAGCTGCTTTTTTACGGGCCTTATAAATTTTATCCTGTGCTGCAAACCACTCAGGGCCACTGTTCAGAGCAGCTATTGCAGCGTGCTGAAGTCCGAGGAACATGCCCGAGTCCATATTACTCTTTACCCTTAAGACAAAATCAATGTGCCTGCTGTTGCCACTTACCCAACCTATTCTCCATCCGGCCATGTTATGAGATTTGCTCAATGAATTAAGCTCAAGTGCAACATCCGCCGCACCCGGGATGGAAAATATACTTGCGGGGTGATCATTGAGTATCAGGCTGTAGGGATTATCGTTAACTATCAGGAAGTTTTTTTCTTTTGCCAGGTTTACCAGCCCGGTCAGCTCATCAATGCCTGCCACGGAGCCTGTCGGCATGTGGGGAGAGTTGATCCACATAATTTTTACATCCGTGAGGTCCCTGGCTCGTAATTCATCAAGGTCAATCTTCCAGTTATTTGTCTCACTTAAAGTATAAGTCTCAATTTTTGCCCCAACCAGATTTGATACCGAAGCATAGGTTGGATAGCCGGGATCAGGAATCAGAACCTTCTCCCCTTCATTAATAAAGGCCATACTGATATGCATGATACCTTCCTTTGACCCCATCAGTGGCAGGATCTCTGTTTCAGTATCAAGCGTTACACCATAAATAAGGCTGCTGAAACCGGCAATCGCCTGACGAAGTGCGGGAACGCCTTTGTAATTCTGATATCCATGGTTAGACGGATTGGAAGCTGACTCGCACAATGCCTCAATGGCATCGGGCGAAGGTGCCAGATCTGGACTACCGATACCAAGGTTTATAATTCTGCGCTGTGGTGAGTCCAGCAGTCTTACCTGCGCAAGTTTTCTGCTGAAGTAATACTCTTCCACACGTTCAATCCTGCCTGCCGGGTTTATCATAGATACTACTGATATTCGATTTTTGCCTTTTTATATTCACCAAGGATGTTCAGGTTATGAACCTGCAGCAAGATCTGACGAATGGCTGTGTCATAATCTTTTCTTGACTTCCATTCCACATCTACATGAATGGAGTATTCTGAAGGCTTGCCGATTATTGGTATTGACTGGATCTTGGTAAGGTTAATCCTGTTAGTTTTTAATGTCATAAGCGTTTCAGCCAAACTGCCAACAGCATGTGGAACTTCGAAACTCAAAGAAGCTTTATTACAATTTTTTTCCGGCAGACTTCGCCTTTTAAGAATCAGAAACCGGGTAAAGTTTTTCTTATGTGTTTCAATTCTTTTTTCAAGTATCTGCAGACCGAAAAGCTTTGCAGCACGATCATTTGCAATTGCAGCTGTATCTATAAGACCTTCCTGCTTTACCTTTTTCGCCGACAAGGCCGTATCATCACTTTCACGAATCTGGACACCGGAAAGCCCGTGAAGGAAATCAGTACACTGACGAATGGCCATCGGATGGGACTCAATTGTCCTGATATCCCTGAGCTTCACCCCCGGCAGTGCCAGCAAATGCATATGAATGGGGACATATAATTCACCTGTAATTGAAAAATGATATTCCTGTAACAGAAAATAATTAGGCAGAATACTCCCGGCTATGGAATTTTCAATCGCCATCACTGCGTGATCTGCCTCGCCGGATTTCAGAGCTTCACATAATCTGTGAAAGGTCAGACATTCAATGGTCTCAATTTTTTCACCAAAGAATATACCTGCTGCCATTTCATGAAAGCTACCTGATATCCCCTGGATGGCCACCCTGTTTCGGGCTCGTTTTTTATTTAAGACTTCCTTTTTCATAAAAAGAAAAGTCCCGGTTTTTAGGGCCGGGACTTTTTAATTTCATTTTGTTAATGTTAAATCAAATCAGTCCCGCACAGGCTGAAAAAAGTAATAATAAAAATAAAATCGTGCGGTCTTCATTGTGTTTGGTGTTGCTAATAAACTTTAAATTTCAAACAACTCAAAACCGATAACATAATTTTTCATCAAACGACTAACTGGTGTTAGTTGACTTAAAGTCTATTTTTTCTTTTTTGTTCCGGACTTTTTGCGGCCCACATCCTGATGAGGTAACCGTGGTTTTTTTCCGCTGGATTTTAAGGTCTTCAGATCTTCTTTGATATTATGCCTAATAACCTGCCAGTATTCGCTGCCATATGCGACGAACAATTCTGAGCCGGCAGGAATATCACGAAGCGCACGGATAAAAACTCTCCGTTTATATACGTGGTATTCAGAGTTATTATAAACGCCGGGTACGCGGACCAATCCGCGGGCATCATTAACATATCTCGCCAGGGACTTTTTATAATTCCAGGCATCTATCACATGAGTGCTGTATACGAAAAAGACATATCCCACCCGGTAATCGGCCATAGCCTCCACCTCTTTCCATGTAAGGATTTCACCTTTGTATTCAACAATCAGAGTACCCTTTTTGATTGGTACTTTGGTAAACAAGCCCTTGCCTGCCCCGGGGACAGTTGACTTTTTAATTATCAGAAATTTTTCAAGTAGCGCCATAAAAAAATGATCGCGAAGTTGATAAAATCAATTGAGTCAGCCTAATGTAGGCGCATTATAATAAGAAGTGGTTACCTGACTTTATTCCAAATCAGTTGCTGAATTATCCATAAGGTTTCTCATTTATCAGAGTTGGGGATGAGCATTTCTTCATCACGGCTTTAGATTGCCGGAAAATTGGATAACCAAATGAATACTACCCTAACAAGCGCTGTTTCTCCGTCATGGGGAAGACAGAAGCACCCTATTACGAACAAATCCATTCCAAAGCATTCCGTATTAAAAACTGAATTGGAAAGGCTTAACAATGAAAACCGGCGACTTGTAAAAGCTTATGCATCCGCAGCGCATGATTTGAAAAATCATCTCCAGGTCATGCTTATGTCCATGGAAAAAACCGGAAAAATTCAAGCTGAGCCTGAATACAGGAATATCTATGGTCACACCCTGGCCATGAAAGAAGCGGTAAGCCACATCATGGAACATTATCAGGACAATTATTCAAATGAAACCTGCAGCGTCATGAATGTCATTCTTGAAGTCATCAATCTGCTTGGTGAGCAGGCAAAATTTATCGTACTCACCGGACTTGATTCAGCCATTGTAAAAATGCCTTCAGGGATCTTCAAAAAAATCGTATTTAATCTTGCTTATAACTCAATTAAGCACTGCAAAAAAGATGAACCTGTTATCATGATTGATGTTTCGGGGCACAGGAAAAATCTGAAGATCAGGTTTCAGGACAACGGATCAGGAATACCTTCTGAAATTGCCGAAAAGCTTGAGCACACTGTACCCGCCTTTAACCCAGGAATGGAATCAGGCAGTGGCTTGTGGTTTATCCGCGAATCGGTGCTTGAGCATCATGGAAACATTCGTATCAGGGAGGGCTCAGTGATTATAACATTACCCACACCATAGATTTTTCCTTAGATTAATGGAGAAATTCATCCCACAAACCTCCGTGATTGTGGACATAGTCCTTCAGAAAAACCGCATAAGAAGGCTTGTGTGGTTTTTTTCTCAAGGGCATGCCCGCTTCTTCAGGAGTACAATCACCTTTTTTTGTATTACACTTTTTACAGGCTGTCACCAGATTGGTCCAGGAATGCAATCCACCCCTTGAACTGGGTAATACATGATCGATGGTTAAATCCTTTCTGGTACCACAATACTGACATTCACCTTGGTCTCTTCTGAAAATATTTTGCCGGGTCAGGCTAATCACCCTGAATGGCGCCGTAACATATCGGTTGAGACGGATAACGGAAGGCATGGGGTAGGTTCTGGAAACAGATTTAAGCTGCTGACTACCTGCAGGTTTTACCAGCTCGCTCTTATTGAGATAAACCAGAATGAAGGCGCGCTCTGCGGAGCAGACCATTAAAGGACTGTAATCCTGATTAAGCACCAAAACCCTGTTCATCATCAAGTGAAAGATAACAAGGGATTATTAAAAGTTCAACCCTGGATTTATGCCTTAATGTCAGGATTTAAATCTGCTCAGCTCGCGTTTTGTTTCGCGTTCTTTTATGTGTTCACGCTTGTCATGCAGCTTACGGCCTCTGGCCACGGCAATCTCCAGTTTTGCAATTCCACGTTCACTGATAAACAATCGCAGAGGTACAATGGTCAATCCTTTCTCCTGCGTTTTTTTTTCAAGTCTCCTGATTTCAGATTTTTTCAGCAGCAATTTCCTTGCCCTCGCCGGCTCATGGTTCAGGTATGATCCCTCTGCATAAGGACTGATGTTCATGCCTGTCACAAAACTTTCTCCGTTCTGGATGTAGCAATAACCGTCGGTAAGTGTAGCCTTTCCTTCACGAATGGATTTGATCTCCGTGCCTGTCAGCACAAGCCCTGCAACAAGTTTTTCAATCAGGTCATATTCGAAGTAGGCCTGTTTGTTACGAATGTTTAATGGCTTGGAAAACCTTTCGCGGGACATAAGGCGACAAAATAAACCTTATTAAGTGAGGATACCATATGGTACACGCAGGAAATATTTAAACAGTGTAAGGATGCTTTACTGTGAATCAAAAGCCATTGCCGGTCCCAGGCTGGCAACAGGGACAGCGGACATGTCGCTGAATGAACCTTCAAGAAATTTATAATGTGCAGTGATCGCAATCATCCCTGCATTATCGGTACAATATCCGAAGTCAGGAATAAATACCTCCCAACCATGTCGTCTTGCTTCACTCTGAATTATTGTTCTTAACCCTGTGTTTGCCGCTACTCCGCCTGCAAGCCCTATTGAAGAGATGTTATAATCTTCCGCAGCCTTTTTAAGCTTCTCCATGAGCATAGCCAATATCCGATGCTGATATCCGGCACAAAGGTCATTGAGATTACGCTCAATAAAATCCTGAGATTTTGCTACACCATCCCTTAACTGATAAAGGAGTGAGGTTTTTATACCACTGAAGGAAAAATCATATCCCGGCATACTGGTATGCGGAAAACGAAAACGACCTGGATCACCTGAAGCCGCAAGTTTTTCAATTAATGGACCACCCGGATAAGGCAACCCCATAATTTTAGCTCCTTTATCAAAGGCCTCCCCAGCTGCATCATCCCTGGTCTGACCAAGCAATTCAAATTTGAGCATGTCCCTCATAAGGACCAGCTGTGTATGGCCTCCGCTGACGGTCAAACATAAAAATGGCAAAAGGGGCTTCCGCTCCGGAATAAAATGAGCCATGACGTGAGCCTGCATGTGGTTGACTTCTATCAGAGGAATGCCATATGCAAGGGCCATACCTTTAGCAAAAGACGCACCTACCAGAAGGGAACCTATCAGGCCCGGTCCCCTCGTATATGCTACAGCGTCTAAATCTTTTGCCCCCATACCGGCAGAGTTAAGGGAATCATTAACAACCGCCACTATTTTTTTTTCATGTGCCCTGGAGGCAAGCTCAGGAACAACGCCACCGAAAGCTGCATGGACCGACTGTGAGGCAATGATATTATTGAGTAATTTTCCGTTCTGAATTACCGCTGCCGCGGTTTCATCACAAGAGGATTCAATGGCGAGAATGTTAATTCGCAAGTCTTTAAAATGAGTACGCAAGTTACCAAAAAACTACTGCTTCGACGGGCTGCATTCCTTACAGGCGGTTTGTTTGGCGTCTTGCTCCTACTCTTCCTTATTATTCAGATTCCTTGGGTTCAGCACAAGTTATTAAATCGTTTTTTCTCACAATTCAACACAGCATCAGGTTTTAAACTCACTTACCGGGATTTTTACTTGTCCTGGTATGATCAAATTGAAATGAAAGGCCTTGAAATAAAAGATCCGGCCGGTTTGCAGATGGTTAAATCAGAAAACCTGACAGTGAACTTCCGATTCTTCAGACTGATCCGTGATAATAAAATTGGACTTGAAGAAATTATTTTAAACGACACGGAGGTAGGGGCCGTCTACACCAGGCTTTCAGATACAACCAGAGCGCTCAACTTTGTGCGTTTCATCTCAGCGCTCGGCACTTACTTTTCCCCCGCGGACAAGCAAGACAGCACAGCCACGCACCTGAGTATTGACAAAATAAAAATCAATAATCTGCTGCTCGCTGTGAGCGATCCAACTACGGAACCTGAAATAGACAAAATTGATTTTGATCATTTTAAATTTCAGCTTGTTGAGGCTTTATTTCAAAATCTTTCCATAAACAATGATACGGTCAGCGTTAATATTAAGGAGTTCAGGGGTCAAGAATTAACAAATGAATGGCCGGTTGAAAGTATAGAAGGTTTCGCAAGGTATAGTAATCATGGTATAGAGTTGCTTGGCGGTGAAGTTCGTGCAGGCCGGAGTATCCTGAAAGATACCCTTCGCCTGCTATTTGAAAAACCTGAGAACCTTTCATCATTACTGACGGATGTAAAACTGGACCTTCGGTTCAATAGTTCAGTTATTAACCCTGATGACATCAGGTTGTTTACCCGCCTTTCAAAATTGCCGGCAATGCCTGTACGGTTTTCAGCCCGGATATCAGGAAGCATAGCCGGACTGTCAGTTAAACAACTTTTTCTTGAAACCGGAACAACAAGGATTGAAGGGGATTTAAAAATGGATGGTCTCCCCGATATCAATGAGACATTTATTAGTGCCCGTTTAAAACCCTCAGAACTCAATATCAGAGATTTTGAATTCGCCATTCCTGCAAATGTTATCCCTAAGGTCAGAACACTGGGTACAATGCGCGTTTCGGCAGACTTTACGGGCTTTATCAACGATTTCGTTGCCGATGGAAAATTCATTACGCCTATTGGTGAGATTGTCACTGACCTTAACCTGAAAATTGATGATCAGAATTTTGAGCAAAGTAATTATAAGGGAAACCTCCTTCTGAAAAATTTTGATATCGGAAGGCTCCTTGGTGATACTACAACATTTCAAAAAGTCACCCTTGAAGGTTCGGTATTCGGCGTAGGACTGAGTCCGGAAAGTGCTGACTTTGTGCTTGATGGGCTGATTGCATCAGCAGGGGTACGCCATTATGAGTATAAAGACATTATTTGTAAAGCCAGATTCTCTAATGAATTATTTATCGGAGACATATCAGTCAATGATCCGAATCTTAAACTAAACCTGAGTGGATCAGTTGACATGAGAGATAACAACGACGCTGTGTTCGTTATCGCAAGAATCGATACAGCCGTGCTTGATAAAATCAACCTAACCAACAAGCCTCTGGCAATTCAGGCTGACGTCGCTGTTAACACCACCGGTTTAACTGCCGACAATATTATTGGCAATGCGGGATTCCGGAACGTCAGAGTTGACAACGGATTAAATCAATTGAATATTGATTCATTGTTGCTATATTCTGATAAAACATCAAAAGAAAGAATACTTGTTCTTACAGGTGACTTCGGAAGCGTGGACATCCACGGAAATTTTCTGATTGACGCGGTAATTAAAGACGTGTCGAATATTTTTCGGGAATTTTACCTCAATGCAAGAAATATTAAAACCGAGCTGACAGAATACTATAGCAAGAAAGTGTTGAGGGATGAAGAATACCGGATTGATTTTCTGGCTCATCTCAATGACCTTAATCCAGTGATCAGATTCTTCAACATGGACGCTTCCATTTCCACACAACTGGAAGTTTCAGGTCATTTCATACATGGTTTTACCACTATCTTTCATGCATTCTCAAGTATTCCGGAGTTTACATATGAAGGGAAAACTTTTTACAGGAATGAGATTGATTTCAACGGGTCAAAAATTCAGGACAGCACAAGTATTCTTGCAATGCTCCTTTTATCCTCAGAAAAACAAAAATTATCTGAAAAAATAAACACTCGTGATCTTATTGCAGAGGCCATCTGGAATAAAGACCACGTAGATATAGGAATAGATTTTGATCAGACAGGGTTTGACAATTCATTCCGGATTAAATCTGAAGTTGATTTCCTTGCAGACAGCACCCGGATAAGGATCCTTCCGTCGAAAATAAAGCTTCTGGGAAAGGCGTGGCGGGTAAATCCGGGAAACAGAATCCTGATAAAAGGAAAAGAGGTGGATGTGCGCCTGCTTGAACTTACAAATGAAGACAGGTCCATGCTGGTTCAGGGGCGGATTTCAGAAAAACCTGAAGAAAAATTCAATGTTTTTTTTAAGGATCTGACGCTTGACCTGCTTAACTCCATTACAAATATAAATATGGACGGAAAGCTAAATGGCACAATCAGCCTCGAGAATCTTTACCTGAATCCCTCCTTTGAAAACAACTTCACCATTACAGAGTTTTCAATTGATGATTTCCTGATTGGTGATGTAACGGGTACAAATAAATGGGATATGGAGCAGGATGCCTTTGTAATTAACTTTCTGATTGACCGTCTGCAACAGCGTATGATTGACGTTACAGGTCTTTATGTTCCCTCCGATGAAGCGCAGCCACTAAAGCTGACTGCATTGCTCAACCAGACGCAGTTAAAAATATTTGAACCTTTGATCAAAGATGTTTTCAGTAACTGGTCTGGTTCCACCTCAGGGCGCCTGGACATAGGTGGTACGATATCCAGACCAACCATTGACGGTAGACTTACTATTAATGATGGGCAGTTCACTGTTAACTACCTGAACATACCATATCAGTTTAACGGGAACATAGATTTTTTCCGCAACATGATTGAGTTAAAAAACATGGAAGTGCGTGATCCCTTGTCAAATAAAGGCATCTTCAGTGGATATTTTGCACACCGGAATTTTGAAAATCTAAGAATGAACCTTACAGGAGATTTCAAAAATTTTCAGGTACTGAATACCAGCGCAAAACAAAATGATCTTTTCTACGGACAGGCATACAGCACTGGAACGGTGAATTTTTTTGGTCCGTTAGACAATCTGAAAATCTCTGCAAGTGCACGAACAGAAAAAAATACCAAGATCTACATTCCGGTAAGCGGAACTTCAACTGTAGAAAGGGGTGACTTCATTAGATTCATCAGCCTGAAAGACAGTACGACCTCAGATGCGGAAAAAAAAGAGGTGAAGAAAACTGCCTCAGGGAATTTTTCAATGAGTCTGAATATTGAAATAACACCTGAGGCCTATTCTGAAATCATTTTTGACATTAAAGCCGGAGATATTATCCGGGGATGGGGACGGGGAGAAATCAAGCTTGACCTTGATACCAAAGGAGAATTTGCAATGTTTGGCCTTTACGAATTCGAGCGAGGTTTTTATAACTTCACCCTTGGAGGAGTAATCAATAAAGAATTTACAATCAATAAAGGCAGTCGTATTTCCTGGTACGGAGATCCATATGGAGCAACTCTTGGTATCACAGCAACTTATCGCCAGCTGGCATCTCTGGCGCCGATTATGACTCAGACCTCACCTGATAACCAGGTTCCATCTCAGCTCAGAAGAAAGTTCCCCATTGAGGTGGCACTGCAGCTTGACGGCCCCATGCTCTCCCCTCAGATTAATTTTGATATCCTTGCAAAAGACCTTCCTGAAAATCTGCCGGGCGATGGTGCCACAGGACCTATTCCGGTTAAATTCCAGTTTAACGCATTCAAGGCCAGGCTGGATGAGCAGGAATTGAAAAAACAGGTTTTCAGCCTGATTGTTCTGAGACGATTTTCACCCCCTGATGCATTTACAACAAGCGGAGGCATTGCTAACAGTGTAAGCGAATTCCTGTCCAACCAGCTGAGTTACTGGCTAAGCCAGGTTGACCAAAACCTGGAAGTATCACTTGACCTTGGAAGTCTTGATCAGGATGCTTTTAATATTTCTCAGCTGCGTATGTCATACTCCCTGATGAATGGAAGGTTGCGGATCACACGTGACGGAACACTTTTTTCCAATCAATATAATCAGTCCAACGTTGCAGCGCTCGCGGGCGACTGGACAGTGGACTATCTTCTTACGGCGGATGGTAAGTTTAAAGTCAAGATGTACAGCAGATCCAATTTCAATGCACTGTTAAGCTCCATCAACACACAAACTGCCTATACAACCGGACTCAGTCTTAGCCACACTCAAAGCTTCAATCGTTTTTCGGAATTGCTGCAGGCCGCACGGCGCAGGCAGGCATCAGGTGAAATGCTGCAACCTGAAGAAGATGAGCAGTAAGAAAATATTTCCGCAGCATTTACTGCCTGTTGCGGTGATTCTTTTTGCTTTTTCCTTCAATCACGCAGTTGCACAATCCCGGGACAGCCTTAAGGATAAAAGGATAAGACTTCTTGTTGCATCTGCGGGGGTTTATGCCGGTGGTATGACCGGATTATCACTTGCGTGGTATAAAAATGAAAAACAACCTTTCCGGTGGTTCAATGACCTTCCTGAATGGAAGCAGATGGATAAAGCCGGTCACTTCTATACAGCGTACCACCTGGCTGACATCGCCGGAAAAAAGCTGAAAAAAACAGGTATGAATCCTAAGGCAGCAGCCTGGGCAGCGACCATCACCTCAATTCTGGCACTATCAGCCATTGAAATACCGGATGGCTACTCCCCTGATTACGGAGCAAGCGGTACAGATATAATTGCCAATATGCTGGGCAGTCTGTCCTGGATGGCTCAGCAAAACCGAAATGAAGGCGCTCTGCTTGTTCCTAAATTTTCATTCCACAGATCCGGTATGGCCGGATCGAGGCCGGAAATACTTGGAAAAAATTTTGCTGAACAGGTTCTCAAAGATTATAACGGACAAACATACTGGTTGAGCGCCGATATGGACCAAATAAGCAATTGGCCAAAGTGGATCAATATTGCAGTAGGCTATGGTGCCTCAGGAATGAAATATGGCCGGGATGAACAAAACATTGCAGACCGACTACAGCCATACAGACGATGGTTTCTTGGACTTGACATTGACCTGACGAATGTGCCCACCAGACATAAATTCCTCAAAAAATTATTTGCAATCACCGGATATATCAGAATTCCCGCTCCGGCTATTGAGTTCAGTTCCAGAGGCTGGACCTTCCATGCCATTCGGATCTAGTTTGAAAAGGAGCCGAAAAAGCTTATATTCAGGAATGAATCTGCAAGAAGCATTAGAGGCCTATGCTGAAAATTCAGAGGGCCAGTTTATCAGGTATAATGATGAAATCTCATTTGTGATTGCTCCTGTTTCCGGGGGCAGAAACCAGAAAGTGGTTGTTAAACTGGTACAAAATGAACTGTACAACAGAAAAATGATTCACGTTTCTTCACAAGTCTGTACTTTGTCAGATGGACCTGATTTCAGGAGATTGCTGGAACAATCTGCTCATTTTAACTACTGCAGATTCGTAATCAGAGAAGGTAATCTTGAGGTCGAATCTGTTGCTGAAGCCACCTCATTTACTGCGCCTGTTCTTGGAGAGATGATAACAGAAACAGCAAACCTTGCTGACCAGTTTGAAATGATTATCACAGGAAATGACAGGAACTGAGATTCTGTTCATTTCGTTTTACCTTTGTAAAGAATGCAAGCCGCCTTATCGCTTCCGGAGAAATCCGGAGGAGGAAAGTCCGGACAACACATGGGTGCCGCACTTCCTAACGGGAAGGTCCCGCCTCGGCGGGAACAGATAGTGCCACAGAAAAAAAACTACCCGTTCTGATTTTTCGGAATGGGAAAAGGTGAAAAGGCGGGGTAAAAGCCCACCGCTTCGCTGGTGACAGCGGAGGCATGGTAAACCTTGCGGGTTGAAAGGCCAAATAAGCCCGGTTGATTAGCCCAGGTCAGCTCCTTACGGAGCGCCGGGTGGGTAGGCCGACAGAGCGGTGCAGTGATGCAACGCCCAGATAAATGATAAGGGTCCCCTTTAAACGGGAAACAGAATCCGGCTTACAGGCTTGCATTTTTTAATAAAATATAATGGCAAGAATTCTAATAATTGAAGATGAAGCCAGCATCAGAAAGGTGCTGAAAGAAATAATTGAAGATGAGAAAGATCTTCAGGCCACAGCCGATACCGCAAAAACCGGTGAAGAGGGACTTGCCATGCTTGAAGCAACAAGCTATGATGCTGTTCTGTGTGATATCAGGATGCCGGGCATGGATGGTATGGATGTTTTGCGAAAAGCAAGCGCATCAGGATCCGGAGCCGCATTCATAATGATCTCCGCTCACGGAACAACAGAAATGGCAGTAGATGCAGTAAAGCTTGGTGCCTATGACTTTCTTGAAAAACCACCTGATCTGAACAGACTCCTTATTACGCTCAGGAATGCTCTTGATAAAACCAGGCTTGTCAAAGAAACGACCGTACTTAAAAAAAATATCAGTCGTAAGTATGAGATGACCGGTAAGTCTTCAGCGCTTGAAGAAATCCGGATCCTTACAGACAAGGTTGCCCCCACTGATGCAAGAGTTTTGATTCTGGGTCCAAATGGCTCCGGAAAAGAACTTGTGGCCAGGGCATTGCATGAGAAAAGTAATCGCAGCAAGGGTCCCTTTGTGGAAGTCAACTGTGCCGCAATCCCATCTGAGCTTATTGAAAGTGAATTGTTCGGACATGAAAAGGGCGCATTTACCTCTGCCATCAAGCAAAAGGCCGGCAAGTTTGAACAAGCCATTCAGGGAACCTTGTTTCTGGATGAGATCGGAGATATGAGCCTTGCTGCCCAGGCCAAAGTACTTCGTGCACTGCAGGAAAATAAAATTACGCGGGTTGGCGGCGAGAAGGATATCGCGGTAAATGTCCGGTTGGTGGCCGCAACCAATAAAGACCTTAAAAAAGAGATTGAGGAGGGACATTTCAGGGAAGACCTTTACCACAGGCTAGGTGTCATCATCATTAAGGTACCGGCTCTAAAGGAGCGAAAGGAAGACATACCACTACTGGCTGAGAAGTTCCTGGAAATAATCGCTGATGAACAGGGCAGCAAACCAAAACAAATTACGGAGGATGCAATGAATGAACTCATCAGGCATGATTGGCCCGGAAATATCAGAGAACTCAGGAATGTAATTGAACGCCTGATAATCCTGGCAGGATCACCGGTAAGCGAGGAAGATGTTAAAAAATACCTTTGAGAGAAAGGTATTTCAGAATCTTACTGATGTCTTTTTTACCTCTTTGGAAGCGTATGTAGCACAGGTGTATTGACTGCAAGAGGCTAATACTACAACCAGAAGAAGAAAAGCAGCCGTAATAGCAGTAAAGCACCGCTGCGCAGGACTAGAAGTATAGACCC
>JBMTCO010000032.1:0-21852 GCA_049430945.1 Cyclobacteriaceae bacterium | reverse complement strand
GTACCATTTTCAACTGCCGCTTTAATGATTCCACTTACATCGAATACCCCGGATCCGGGATCTGCCATCTTTGTAAAAAGTGGAATCCACTGATCCGGAGAAGAACCATCTCCGGCAAATCGTACTTTTTCAGCAGCATCTTTTACGTGCATCAGCTTAAACCTGCCGGGATACCTTGTTAAAAAATCTATGGGATCTGCACCCGCAGCCTGCATCCAGAAAATATCCATCTCAAAACAAACCAGTTCAGGATCTGTTAACTCAAGCAGTGTTTCCATCGGATTTATGCCGTCCCTGATTGTATGTTCAAATCCATGATTATGATAAACCAGCTTTATGCCATATTCCTTCATCCTTTTACCGATCTCATTAAATTCACCGGCAAGTTTTTTAAAAGTATCTCCTTTGGTGATCTCCTCTCCCATGAGTGTAGGAATGGCCGCCATTTTTACGCCGAGTTCACTCAATGGCTTCATAGCTTCATCAGGTTGAGTACGCAGGGTTGCCATATCCAGGTGAACAGATGGTGCAGAAAGGTTAAAATCGTTCATCATGGCCCTGACATCCGCGATGTCTAAGCCATAGAACGCATTATTTTTTATTCCCAGCTGTCCCGCCAGTGGCGCCCAGGCTTCAATTGTGGCCGGGGCACTGAACGGATAAGGCCCGAAGAATTCAATTTCCCGGTAACCCAAATCACTAAGCTTTTTCATGGTGCCGGGGAAGTCACCGGAAACCATCTGCGGAATGGAGAACAACTGTATGCCCCACTTACGGACTTTCGAACCGGAGCAGGAAATTACGGGCAAAGCCGAAAGTGCTGCCAGAGAGGTACCGGAACGAAGTATAAAATTTCGTCTGTTCATAGTTAAACAATTTCAGGAAAGATAGCCATTTGAATGATTCAATAAACCCATCATTATGAGAATGGTCAGTTCCGGCCTACTGTCATTCCGAAAGGCCTTTACCATCATTTTAAAAAGAGGAGTGCCGAATCAATTTCGATTAAAAATTATGGAGAAAATTCTGTTATCCCTTATCCTGTATTTCCTTTCAGTTCCGCTTGTCGGACAACAACTCAGAGAGGATGCACTTCCCGGAGAAACATTTTACCAATACCGTGAAGGCATACTGTATAAATACGCACCTGAAGGGAAAACAATTGTTGCAGGAAAAGAATATATAAGCAACGGAATGACCATTTTTCCGGACGGAAGTTTTAATAGGTTAAACGAAAGAAAAAGAAAATTAAAAGACGGTCAGTATCTGGATGTTAACGGAAAAGTTTTCAACACCCTTGCCGATCTTCAGGCACAGCAGGAGGCTCATAAAGCAGCCGTGGCAGGTGAGTTTTACCGTCTCTGCAATGGTGAGGTTGTCCGTCACCGCAGGGAAAAAACAGAAAAAATAAAGTCAGAGATCATGCTGCAACATGGTATCACACTTTACCCGGACGGCCTTTTCAGCACCAAAGAGGGCAAAAAATACAGACTGAGGGAAGGGCAATGCATGGACATAACAGGAAAGGTCTTCAGAGATTCCAAAACCTTACATCTGGAATGTGAAAAAAGAATAAAGGAAGGAAAGAACTAGTACAGGTGTACATTTTTCTCCCCTGCATCAATCGGTACATTAAGCCTGTTCTGAGGAGGCGGTAATGGACAGGTTGCATAGGGTGAGAAGGCACAGGGCGGGTTTATGGATTTATTAAAATCAATGATCATGTTACCTTTTGAATCTGGATGCGTTACATATAGGAACCTGCCCGATTCATAGGTTGTCTCACCATTTGTAAGATCTGAAAAGATTATAAAGTATTCCCCATCGGTTCCCTCATCAATCAAATCAAGGCTATATGATTTTCCATTGAATTCAAAGATTGCAGTGCCGGGGGATTTTTGTTGAGTTGTTTGTCCAAGGACATTTGTGATTGCAATAGTTTTAAGGGTATCAGATGTTTGAAGGTTTGCCCGAATTTTATATTCATGATTAATCTCAAACCGCTCAACCCCTTTAAAATTTTTTAATGCAGGATGTGAGAGGTCTCGCAGGCGGATTCCAAATTTATCCTCCCGGCGAATGACATTCCAGCGAAAAGTTCCGGACGACATTACGGAATTCATGTTTTCAGGAGCATAAACCTCCGCTTCGGTTGCTTTCATCCCATTAATTAAAATATCGGCCTCAGGGCGAATTTTAACAGTTACCCTGCCATTGCTTAGTATAAAATACCCTGACAACTTATCTGCCGAACCTTCAGGAAACTGCAAATCATTTTCAGATTCGGTTCCGAATGAATTAACTCCCTCATTTAACCAGAATAAACCTGCCAGGTTAATCCAGCCGGTTTCAGACAATAATAATTCAACTCTGGTGTGATGCCATTCATTTATTTCCCTTGTGTAATCATTTAAATCCTGGGTATCAGGCTGCACACTACGGCTACACGATGTCAGAAGAAATAATAAAAAGGCCAGTGGCTTTAAACTCATTCGGCAAATATAAAAGGAGTCCGGATTAGGCAGCAATCCTTAAATGACGCTTCAAACTAATTCTTAACTTGTATTTCAATTATATCCGCAGATGCCCCACACTGAAACCCCAAAACCTCATCAGCCACGAATGATTCAGACTATGCGCTGGTTTGGGCCTGATGATCCCGTAAAATTAACGGATCTGAAACAAGCAGGATGCACCGGGGCTGTGACTGCACTTCATCACCTGCCAAACGGTTCCATCTGGTCACGTGAAGAAATCCTGCAGAGGAAACTTGAAATTGAAGCACAAGGTTTAACCTGGGAAGTAGTTGAAAGTCTGCCCGTTCATGAGGCCATTAAAACGCAGACAGATGACTTCATTTCGTACATCCGGAACTACAAAGCATCGCTTGAAAATCTTGGAGCCTGCGGCATAAAAACCGTGACCTATAACTTCATGCCTGTACTGGACTGGACGCGTACTGATTTATCATGGACTTTTCATGACGGATCACGAGCTCTTCGTTTTGAAAAAGCAGCCTTTATGGCGTTTGATCTCTTTATTTTAAACAGACCCGAAGCCCGACAGGAATACTCCTCTGCAGAAATAATCCGTGCAGAAAAACGATTTGCAGAAATGACATTAGCAGAAAAGGATAAGCTTGAAAAGACTATCATAGCAGGCTTGCCGGGTAGTGAGGAAAGTTTTACAGTCGATCAGTTCAGAAATGCTTTGAAGCCCTACAGTGGCTTGGGTGCAGATCAGCTCAGAAATAATCTCATCAGTTTCTTAAGCGAAGTAGTACCTGCTGCAGAAAGTGCCGGAATAAAGATGGTCGTTCATCCCGACGATCCACCCTACCCTATCCTCGGACTTCCAAGAGTAGTCAGTACAGCCGAAGATCTTGATAAAATTTTTGATGCTGTACCATCACCTTCAAACGGGTTGTGCTTTTGCACAGGATCCTTCGGAGTCCGTGCGGACAATAATTTACCTGAGATGGTAAAGGCATTCGCGTCCAGAATACATTTTATTCATCTGAGAAACACAACAAGGAATGAAATGGGTGATTTCTGGGAAGACAATCACCTCGAAGGAGATACAGACATGTTCTCAGTAATCCGGGCACTGACAGATGTAATGTCTGAAAGAGGTTCCGGCATACCCATGCGGCCTGATCACGGACATCAGATGCTGGATGACCTGAGTAAAAGAACCAATCCCGGTTACTCTGCCGTCGGAAGACTTCGCGGACTCGCAGAGCTGAGAGGTGTGGAATATGCCGTGCTGAAACAACAGGAATATGCAGATTTGTGAACTCTGATCCGAATGAATTAATTTTCAAAGATGAATAATCAAGAAAGAGGCAACATCCGGTGGACCGTAGTAGCATTATTATTTTTTGCCACCACCATCAATTATATAGACCGGCAAATTTTATCGCTTATCAAACCAATTCTTGATAATGAGCTGGGCTGGACAAATACAGAATTCGGGCTTGTCAACTCAGCCTTTCAGGGCGCTTACGGATTAAGCCTTTTATTTTTCGGGTGGTTTATTGACAAGTTTGGGGCAAAAATCGGTTATGCGGTATCCATCACATTCTGGAGTCTTGCTGCCATGCTGCATTCAGTTGCAGGTTCATTGTCAGGGTTTGCTTTTGCACGCACAGCACTGGGCCTTGGTGAAGGCGGAAATTTTCCTGCAGCAATCAAGTCTGTAACCCAATGGTTTCCTAAAAGTGAGCGCGCATTTGCTACCAGTATTTTTAATGCTGGAACCAATGCAGGGGCCATCATTGCTCCGGCGATTGTACCGGCCATCGCGCTGACCTGGGGCTGGCAGTGGGCGTTTATCGGTGCAGGGTTATTGGGATTCATCTGGCTGCTTTTCTGGCTGCCCTGGTTTGAATCACCTGAAAAGAAAAAACTAACAGCTCATGAATTAAACCATATCCGGAGCGGGCAGAGTGAAGATGAATTAAATAAAGTAACTCTTCCATGGACCGGACTGCTTAAATACAGACAAACGTGGGCATTCATCATTCCAAAATTCCTGACTGATCCCGTATGGTGGTTTTTCCTTATCTGGCTTCCTGACTTTTTTAATAAGCGCGGCCTTGAAATTAAATCAAGCTGGGTTCACCTTGTAAGTATCTATACCATTGTAACCATTCTAAGTATAACAGGAGGATGGCTTACCGGACACTTCATGAAGAAAGGATGGAGTGTCAACAAAGCAAGAAAAACGGGAATGCTGATTTTTGCATTATGCGCTGTTCCAATACTATTTGTGACTTCACTGAGCAACTGGGAGGTGGTTTTACTGATTGGCCTTGCAGGAGCCGCGCATCAGGCGTGGTCAGCAAATTTATATACCACTGTATCAGACATGTTTCCTGGCACCGCCGTTGGTTCTGTCATTGGTATCGGAGGCATGGCCGGCGCAATTGGCGGAATGCTTTTTCCTCCGTTTGTCGGGTATATCATTGATCAATACACTACAGAAGGCAACGCCGATCCTGCCTACTCCATCATTTTCAGCATTTGTGCATTCGCTTATCTGATCTCCTGGTTGATGATGTATGCACTAACCCCTGATATGAGAAAAGTCCGGGAGTAAATCTGCGGGACCATATCCCGCCACTGGTGTCTGACCTGTACACTGAAAATATTTCAGCATCACTGCAATGCCCATAAGAAATTCCGCTTCTGAATCTATAAACTGCATCACCCAAGCATTTGCATTGCGTACAATTTGCTTTGCCTCCTCAGGGTGTTGTATATAATACTGCAGACGCTCCTCCACATCAGAAAAGTCAGGTCTCACAGACACATAATGGAAATCAGCAATCAGCTTTCCTTCCATAAACCAGCTCTCCATAGCCGGAGGAGGCATCACCGCAAGTGATGACGATGACATCACCCATTTAAGATTAGTGGCCACATCAAAACCCTCCAGACACAGAATGAATTTGTAATGCAGATGGTCCGGAATTGAAATTCTTGTTTTAAGCCAGGCATCATGATTCGTCCCTCTGTTGATCTGTCCGAGGTCCATCATGGGGTGATCAAAATATTGTTCGTAAAATCTTATCCGATTTTTTTGCTTTACCTCCGCCCTGCCTATCAGACGGTTTATTTTTTTATCAAACGGCACAGTGTCATTGATGAAAGCAAAATGACGGACCTTATTCAGTTTAAGCAGAACTGAATTTTCATTTTCGGTTGACACCGGTCTGCTTTTAAGGAAGGCAGGGTGTTCAGGTATGTGTGTTATATCCCCGAATAAATAGTTTGCCTTTAATCCCGGATGGAAGTATCTGGCTGCTTCCCGCGCGTCCAGATAATAGGCACTACCCTTTCGGGGCCATTTTAAATCTCCTACCTTTGCCGATTCTTCAGGCAAAAAAACTCCGGGCTGAAGCCTGTTGTAATAGTTTACTCTATCAAAAAATGATTCTGCCTGAAAGTCATTAATCCGGTTCAGAAAGCCCGGCAAGAGAATCCTGTAAAACGAATCAGGAAGTGCCTCCCTGAGCAGGCCGGACACATAGAAAGCAAGCTTATTGTTACGGCCGGAACTATTGCGCATTGTTATGAAAGAGTGCAAAATTATGGAATGGCACTTAATAATCTTATTTTCGCTTTTCATTTATGACGTTTTCCACACCCACCTTTTTCTCACAATTAAGTCGTGACCTGCGGGCAAGAATCAAAAAAAAGATCCTTCGTAATTACGAGGAGCCCTGGATGAAGATGCGTGAGCTTGATATTATCCGTGAAGTTTTATTCAAAATTCAACCCGGCAGATGCCTGGAATGGGGAAGCGGATATTCCACCATTTATTTCCCTTTAATCCAGAAAAGCATAACAGAATGGCATGCCATTGAACACCACCCCGGGTGGGCTGAAATTGTAAAAAATAAAAGCAAAGATGAACGTATCCGGCTGCACCCTATCCCCCCTGACGATGCAGCCTACTTTCAGTTCAAAGGAAAATACGGCCCAAAACTTGAAGGGTCATACGATGACTTTAAATCGTATATAGAGTTTCCCGTTTCCACAGGAGGAAATTTTGATTTTATTTTCATCGACGGAAGAGCAAGGAAAGATTGCTTAAAACTGGCCTTTGAGCTGGTTTCTGAAAACGGAGTTGTGATTGTCCACGATGCCAATCGTGATAACTATTTTTCTGACCTCCCGCCATTCCGTTCGTTTGTCCGGTTCACTGATTTCAGACATCACAGGAAAGAGGGTGGCATTTGGGTTGGTCGCAAATCAAACCCTGTTCATGAAATACTCGATGTTGGAACACATGAACGTCTGTGGAAAAAGCACAATCTGCTTGCAAAAATTTTCTTCCTCAGATAATTCCTGAACAATTAAGGATTACTGACTGATTTTATTGGCAGGGTTATAAAAATTTTCAGACATTTTGCGTCTGAAAACAAAAACACCACAGCCCTATGCGTTCATCCGGAATGGTTGCCGTTCTGATTTCAGCTTCCTGCCTGACAATCATTTTGATTTTCAAATTCCAGCAAAACACTATTAAGACTGAAAAAAGTACTTATGTGACACCTTCCTTTGATGGACCACTGGAGTTTGAAAAGTTCCACAGGGCCATCAGAACACCTGAAGATGCCACAGAACCCGGCTATAAATCAGGTTATCTGATAAAGGAAATAAACAAGTCACTACGGAATAATTTAAGAAGTGGAAGAAGGTCCTCAGCGATTGCCCTCGAGTTTAAAGAGCGCGGGCCAAACAATGTACCGGGGCGGACAAGAGGGCTTTTGGTTGATCCGGCCGATCCAACTAAAAACACCTGGTTTGCAGGATCCGCAAGCGGAGGCGTATGGAAGACCACCAATGGCGGACAAACATGGGAACTTATCACACCTGATTTACCAAACCTTGCCACCACCGTGCTCGCTATGGCGCCCTCAAATCCTAATGTCATACTGACCGGTACCGGTGAAGGATTCTTTAACCTTAACCGGGTTCGGGGCAATGGTATTTTCAAAAGTACTGACCGGGGAGTGTCCTGGAATGTGCTCAGTTCAACACTGAACTTCGGTGACATTAATAGAATCATCATAAACCCTACAAGTGATCAGATCATTGTAGCTGCCACAAGTACCGGGATTTACAGGTCCGAAAACGGCGGAAACTCATGGTCACAGCAATCAACCAGGAGCAATATTCAGGATCTCAAAGCTGATCCTTCCAATTTCAGCATTCAGTATGCAACACAGCTTGGAGTGGGTGTATTAAAATCAAATAATAGCGGGATCAGCTGGAGTCTCAGCAGCAATGGCCTTATACCATCCGGCCGTATTGAAATTGGTATCTCGCCAATAAATACAAACCTGATTTTCGCCTCTGCGGAAGGAGACCGCACCGGAGAAGGGTCTGATCTTTACAGATCAGATGATGGTGGCAGTACCTGGAAACTTGTTAATGTCTCTTATAATGAGGATCCCATAGGATTTCTTGGCAATCAGGGATGGTATGACAATACCGTGTTGTGCGATCCGCTGAATGTTAACGCTGTTTACGTTGGTGGAGTAAATTTATTCAGGGTTCAGTTAACATCAGGTGCGGGCAAGGTTATTAACTATGCAGCACAGCAGGATGGTACAGATGTGTTTATAAATCTAATCAGTTTTGTTGGAGCTACAAATGGAAATTTTAATCTCGGGACTTTCGCAGGAAACAATACGGTTGAAATTCTCTTTGGAAACGGAAGGAGCCAAAAAGCACATCGGTTTTTAGTACCTCAGGGGGCAACTTCAGGAGTCCCTGAAAGTAGTTATTCTTATACTGATTATGTAGATGTTCCTTTTGAGGTGTGGGACAGGACAAGAAACAAACAGCTGATGGTTTCTTTCCGCGATCAGGACCGCAACGGACAATTCAACCTGTTGCCTGAAAATACAGATGGACCTTCATTGCAGCAGGCAAGAGAATACCTATACATTCATGATGTAACCTACGCTTCTACCCCAACAGATCCGTCCATAAGTAAAGCCGGTGGCCATGAATACCGCAAAATGATTAATCTCTGGCCTGTGCTCGCGGCCGGGGCTACATGGCCGGGATCCATCATAAATTCCACCCTCCGTTTTGCGGCACTTGAAGTTGAATTGCTTAATGCAACCACCACCGTAGTAGCTGACGCATACAATCAGTTTGACGGAAAAAACAAATTTTCTGTTATCGGTACGGATGTCCATCCTGATCAGCATAATATGGTTGCCATACCTGTCAATGCAACCAACTACCGAATTCTCCTGGCAAATGATGGGGGTATATTTCTTTCTAATGCCTCTTCTACTCCGGGCATTAACCAGGGAGACTGGACCATGCGGGGAAAAACATTCCGTACCACTCAGTTTTATGGGGCTGATATGCGCCCGGGCAAGGAGCAGTTTATAGGCGGCACACAAGATAACGGGACATGGATGTCGGAGGCAGGCGCGCCTGCAACATCATCAAGTGATTATACATTCGAAATCGGCGGCGATGGCTTTGAAGTCATTTGGAACAAGGCCGATCCTGATAAAATCATCGGGGGCTCACAGGGCAATAATTTCAGACGATCCACGGACGGCGGATTTACCTGGGCAACCGCCACTCAGGGGTTGTCAGGGACCCACCCGTTTATTTCGAAGCTTGCCGGATCAATTCAACAGCCTGACAGGATTTACACTTTATCTTCAGTTGGTGTCTTCTGGTCGGCCAATTTCGGGGAATCCTGGAATCTCACTAGTATAACGGAAAAATGGGGCGGATCCGGATCACTGATGGATGTTGAAGTATCCAGGGCCAATGCTGACATCATCTGGGCAGGCAGCGGAATGTCTTCTGATGATTCAAGAACACTTCATATGTCAACTGACCAGGGACTTACCTTCAGGTCTGTGAAAAATTATTCACAGGTGGCCATGGGCAATATCACCCGGCTTGCGAGTCATCCGACACAATCTCAGACTGCCTATGCATTATTTTCATTTTCAGGGAAACCAAAAATAATTCAGACCAATGACCTTGGCGAAACATGGTACGATATTTCAGGTTTTGATATCAATAATTCAGGAGATCGCGGATTTCCTGATGTGGCCGTTTATTGTCTGTATGTACATTCAAAAAATCCCAGCGTTATCTGGGCCGGTACTGAAATCGGAATTGTTGAATCAACCGACGAAGGATTATCATGGAATGTCCTGGAAGAGTTTCCTAATGTCTCCGTATGGGATATAAAACCTCAGGATAATCTTCTTGTAATTGCAACACATGGAAGAGGTATATGGACTGCCGTCGTTGAACCTTATTCACAATCCATCACATTTACACAGCCTGCAGACAGGGAAATCACTTTGGGAGGGATTACAATAAATGCCAGTGCCAGCAGTGGCCTCCCTGTAACATATGGCCTGGATGATACAAGCCGGGCTATACTAAATGGAAGCAGGGTTGATTTTTTAAATACCGGTCCAATCACTATTACGGCAAACCAAAATGGCAATACCATTTACAATCCTGCATCGCCCGTTTCAAGGACATTGTGCATAACACCGCGTAAGCCGGTAATTACTGCGGACCGACCATTGCCTGCAGAGCAGGTTGTACTTTCAGCAGATTATTCTGTCAATCTGGAATGGTCACGTAATGGAAATCCAATCCCTGGCGCAAGGGAAAAAATTCTGAATGTTACGGAGCCCGGAATTTACAGGGTATCTTATACTGAAAACGGCTGCATTTCCTACTCAGAGCCTTTCAATGCCATTGTCGCAAACTTACCGGACTCCGGAAGTAAAGAGCAGTTAATAAAAATTTTTCCAAATCCAGCCCGTGAGCAGTTTGTGGTTGAAATAGATCCGGTTTTACTTAAACAATCTGCCCAGCTGCATTTTTCAGACCCCAAAGGCAGCGTAATCAAAAAGATAAATAATGTAAATCAATCCAATTTGATTTCAACAGAGGGAATGAGGCCGGGAATATATCTGGTGAAAGTCTTTTCCGGAAAACGCCAGGCAACCGGAAAAGTATTCATTATTAATTAGGATAAACCGGTATTCAGCTATGGTCAGGAACAAGATATTTTTCAAGTACTGAAATCACCTGGCTGAAATCAACAGGCTTGCTTAAATGGTCACTGAAGCCAATGGAAAGATAATTTTTACGATGCGTTCCAAATACATCTGCAGTAAGACAAATAACAGGAATGTGCCGTAATGCTTCAGTTGAGGTGATCTCACCCAGTGCCTGAATCCCATCCATCACCGGCATATGGATATCCATAAAAATAACATCGGGCTTATATTTCAATGCAGCATCTACCCCTTCCCGGCCATTATTTGCCTTGAAAACCAGTAACCCAAGTTCCTTCAGAAGATTTTCCATTACTTCAATATTCACCGGGTTGTCTTCAACAATAAGAACCTTCTGGCCTTGAAGAAATTTGACGCTGAGGTATGAAACGGCAAATTCACCGGGAGCAGAAACATCTGTTATTCTTATCAGGGGTAGTTTTACGATAAACGTACTGCCTGCATTTTCCTTACTTGTTACAAGTAACTGGCCTTTAAACAAATCAACAAGTTTTTTGGTTATCGCAAGACCAAGCCCCGTTCCGCCTGCCTGATTGCCGACAGTCCTTTCGAGCTGCATATATGGTGCAAATATTTTACTCAAGTCCTCTTCTCTTATTCCGATACCCTCATCCTCAACTTTAAACACCATAAAATCACCTTCCACACCGGCAAACATTTTTATACTTTTACCCGAGTCGGTGAATTTCATGGCGTTAGATAAGAGATTCAGAAGAATCTGAGTTAGTTTGGATGAATCTGTCTGAATCAAATCCGGAAAATCTGAACTTAACTGATAGCTGCAAGAAATCCCCTTCTCCTTGCACTTTGCAGATCCGATTTCATAAATCTTTTTAAGTACCTGCTGAATATTTACTGATTCCACAGAAAGGTCCATTTTCCCTGACTCAATTCTTGAGTAATCAAGTACATTATTAACAAGATCAAGGAGATGATTGCCGCTTGTCTGAATTCCTGCGATGTAACTGTTCAATTCAGGGTGGAGTTCCAGATCCCGGCCCTTCATCGAAATAATCTGAGCATATCCAAGAATAGCATTCAGAGGGGTTCTTATTTCATGACTTATGGTTGTCAGGAAAATCCCTTTTGACTCCGTTGCTTCCCTTGCCTGAGCAAGAGCCTTTTTCATCTCATTTTTAGTCTCTTTGAGAAGAAAAATATTTGTTTCAAGATCTCTCGTCCGCTCCTCAATTTTGACTTCAAGATCTTTTTTATAGGACTGAAGCTCTTCATTGGCATTACTCAATTCCCTGATGACAGCTGCATCCATTTCAATCCTATGAACAGAGATAATTATGATGATCAGGCCAATCATAAGAATATTAAAAACAAGTAGATTCCTGGAAATGTCGGGGGTTATAATGTCCGGTTTCAGATTCTCGAACTGATCATCAAACCAGAAAGAAATAAAAAACATTATGAGAAAAACCAGAACCCATTTTGTGATTGCCCGTTTCGCAGATAATGAGGCAAAAAAGGAGACCGATGACCAGAGCATCACAAGGCCGGAGGCATAATAGCCTCCCAAAATCCATTGCATCACATATGGGAAAATAAGACTGATAATGATTTGAATGGAATTTGAAAAAGCAGGAAATTGATCAAAAATAATAAACAGATTAAATGCTGTAAGAAGGATATATAAACCCGGAATTAATGAATAAATATCAAGACCCAGCCAGAACATCAACAACATCCATCCTACCCCTCCGGCAGACATAAATAACCCTAGAGAAAAGACAGACTGCCTTCTTCTTTCATCGGGGCTTAAACTATTTTCGTCCGGGATGGCGAAAAAAAGTAATTTAGAAATTAATTCGGAAGAGGGCACAGCTTGTTATCAGCGATTATCTGATCAATTTCTTAAGCCCCTAATTTACATTTTTTAATTAATACATTAAATGTTACAGGTATTTACGATATAATAACACCTTTGGTAAGGAAGATGAATAACTTGCACAACGGAACATTTTTGATATGACACCTGAATTAAGACCATGTGTAGACGCTGACGGCAATGAATATCCGGTCAGGCAAATTGGGAATCGTTTGTGGTGTTGTAAAAATCTCCATTCTTTAAAATTTAGCAACTCAGAGTCAATTCCGTTAATATCCAGTGCTGAAGAATGGGAAAATGCCGGTTCCAAGAGATTACCTGCCTGCTGCTGGTACAATTCAGATTCAGAGGGTATGTTCAGATTCGGGCTATTGTACAATTGGTTTGCGGTGTGTGATCCAAGAGGGCTGGCGCCATTGGGCTGGAGGGTTGCCGGGCTGAATGACTGGAATGACTTAACGCAATCGCAGGGAGGCTGGAATATTGCGGGTCGAAAGCTTAAAATTCGAACCGGATGGAACTTTCCGGGAACAGGTAATAATGTTTCAGGTTTCGGTGCTATTCCAGGAGGTGGAAGAGGTTCCAGGGGTTCTTTTCTGGACCTTGGTGACTATGGAAACTGGTGGTGCAGTGAAGAATCAGGAAAAAGTGAAGCCTGTTTTTTCTATATGACTTTTGTTGATAGTACAGTCAAAATTCAAAAAGACGGATTTAAGTCCAGTGGATTATCAGTTCGCTGCGTGAGGGATCTTTAAAATTCAGTGAGCAAAAAAGAAATATAAAAACTGATAGTAACAGAAATTTAAACAAGCTTCCATCTCAGACCGAAGGAAACAGCCAATTCAGCTATAACCATCTCAACCTGATCCAGCAGTTTACCTGTGATGCCTGAGCCACCGGAATTGTTATTCAGTAATTTATCCACAACCATAAATAAATCATGTGCACGGAAGGGTTTCGTCAGGTATGAATTGGCACCCAGCTTTTTACCATAATCTATATCTGAATCCATGGCCTTGGCAGAAAGAAAGATAAAAGGAAGATTCCTCATTCTCGCATCCTTCCGGATTGACTCGACGACTTCATAACCATTCATTCCGGGCATCATCACATCACATACGATTAGGTCCGGCAGGCCGTCTTGTGCAAGCCTGAGCCCGTCAATTCCATTATCTGCAGAAATCAATTCAAAAGACTTCATCTCCAGTAATTCAACAAGACTCTCACGGATATTTGCATCGTCCTCAATAACAAGTATTTTTTTCATACAAGCTTGTTTTATTGATCAAGATTTATTTAAAAGTTTTTCAATTGTATTAAAAAGTTCTTCTGAGCGAAATGGCTTTACCAGGTAGTGGTCGGCACCTTTTTCCATTCCCATATTTACGTATTTCTGTTCCGCAAGAGCGGAGAGAAAAATAAAGGGTATTGCTTCAAGTTCCGGCATACTCTTTACTGAATGTAAAACAGAGTAACCGTTAAGACTTGCCATCATAATATCACAAATAATGAGGTCAGGCTTATGTTCAATTGCCATAAGGATACCATCTTTTCCATTATTTGCCATCAAAATCTTAAAATTTCTTGTATCCAGTAAATCTGAAATACTTTCCTGGACCTTTTCATCATCTTCTATTACAAGAATTCTGCTCATGTGATATTCGACCTCAGTTTTGCCAAATGTTCATCAACAAACTCTAATTTAATACAAGTTCCCACATTTACAACACTTTGGAGTGAAACTTTTCCACCATGAATTTCTGTCAATTGTCTTACAATGACAAGTCCAATCCCTGTGCCCTGAAAGTTTTCAACATTCGATGCCCTGAAAAAAGACTGAAAAAGGTTAGGCTGTTCAGATTGAGGGATTCCTATGCCTTTGTCGCACATCTCGAGTGAAAAGTCTTCAGGATTCCAGGTTAATTTCAAAACAGGCTCCGGTCTTGCGGGCGAATATTTAAGTGCATTGGTTGCCAGATTAGTTATGGCCTGAGCAATGTGGTGCGGATCTATTTTTACCATCCTGGGGACACCCTGAATTTCAACCTTTATTTGTCTTGGGTCGTTCGGAAGCAGGATTCTATCCTCAAGAGTATTTGAAATAAGCTGAATCAAATCCGTTTCCATAGGATTAAAGGGTATTCTGCCGGCCTCAAAACGCTCGATGGAAATTACATTATCCATCAGCGTTTTCAATCTGTTGATCTCGCCTGTAATCCGACCAAGATATCTTTTAAACTTTTGGATGTCCTGCATCTTATCCCCATTGAGCAGTATTTCAATTACCTCAGCTGTTGCCTGAATGGATGTAAGCGGTGTCCTGAATTCATGGGATGTCATAGTCAGAAAGCGGCTTCTCATCTGATTAAGTTCCTGCTGTTTTTCAAGCGTTTTCTTAAGCTCCTGCTCTTGAATTTTACGTTGTGTGATATCAACCTGTATAGCTAAAAATCCTTTGACGTTTTTATAAGCGTCCAGAACCGGCTCAATATGAAGTTCAATCCAGTAATCATTACCGTCTTTGGACATATTTTCAATCTCTACCCTCACATTTTTTCTGGCCTGAAGTCGTGACCGGATAAATGCTTTTACCTCACTGCTGGTCTTTTCAGATTGAAAAATAGAAGGAGGCCGCCCAATCATTTCCTCAATAGAATATCCGGAAATCCTGGTCATGCTTTCATTGGCCCAGGTGATCAGGTTATTTTCATCAGTAATAAGAATTCCATTGTTGGTCAACTTTGCAACCAGTGACAATTGCTCAATTTGAGACTCAATGTTTTTCCGCAGGGTGATGTCCTGAATTGTACCTGCCAGATAATTAAGGTTATGTTCTCCGGAAAACAGGATTTCCCCAACCATCGCTAACCATTTATCTGTGCCACCGGCCGTTCTGCGTAGCTTAAAATCAATTTCAACCCTGCCACCTCTATTAATAGCATTTTTAAATTGTTCCTCAAACAATGGCTTTGCATCAGAGTCGATAAAAGACAGGAAAGAGCTGAGGTTTTCTGTCTCCAGTATTTCAGCACCCATTATTTCCTCCATATAGGCAGACATTTCCCAACTATCCTGGTCAATCCAGTATACGAAATTTCCGATGTGAGCAATTCGCTGGGCGGCATTCAGGCGCTCAAGGACCGTTTTTAACTCACGAGTTTTTTTAGAAATCTGAAATTCAAGCCCTGAAGTTAATTCGCGATTTCTTGATTTTTCTTTTGACAGCGTCACCTTCAGGCTATTCAGAGCTGAGTTCAATCTTCCGATTTCATAGTTCCTGCCTGTGCTTTCAAGATGTCCGGAATATTCACCTTTAAGGAGCAACTCGGTAAAATCGGTGACTTGCCTGATGGGCTTTCCAATTCTGTAAATAAACCGAAACAACAATGCAGCCAGTATCAGCTGTACAACCGCTACAATTGAAATAATTTCTATTAAAAATAATCGCTGGATTTCATCAAGGACTTTCCGTTCCAGAAATACAGAAACAAATCCAGCCGGCAGAAGTTCACTGTTTACAGGTTCGCTGACCACAAGAAAATTCCCTTGTGCAGCAAGCATGGTACGAACAGGCATATTTTCGGGCCATGAAGAAAGAACGATCGTATTTCCGGTCTGCATTTTCCGGTAAACAGCTAGCCTGTAACTATTTTTTTCTTCTGCAATTTCCTTCAACGCATCATCAATGGCTTTCGGATCGGAGTACTTTAAGGCAAGGCGGGTACTGAGGGCCACCCCACGTGCAATTTCATGCATTTCTGAAAGCTCATGCTCCGTAAGTATTTTAAGCTGCGCCTGCCGGATAAAAAAGATCAGGCCGACTCCGGCAATTAAAATAAACGCAATCAGGGGGATCCAGAACTTAATAATCAGATTTTGCGGGGCCCTGGTAAGCATCTTAAAGAGGATTTTCAATCCTGTTCGGGTACGGGTATCTGAACAAGGAATTGTGACCCAACACCGGGAGTACTTTCAACTGTTACAACACCACCAAGATTATGAACCATCGTCTTAACCTGGTACAGTCCAAGTCCTCTTCCGGGGCTATCATATGTTAACTTTTTAAAAGGCTGAAAAACCTTTTCAAAATCAAGAGGAGCAATACCTGTGCCGTTATCAGCAATAATTATCTCATAATTGGCACCAGATTTTTTAGCGGTGATTGATATCTCAGGATTTCTCGAGGGATCCCGAAATTGAACTGCATTTTCAATAAGGTGCGTCAGTATTTTTTCGATATAAATTCTGAATCCAAAAAATTCAATAATTTCAGAGTGGACCGTAAACCAGCCAGATTCACAACCGGAATGCTGGCTCATCACCCTTTTTATGATATCATTTATACAATGAAGTGCATCAAACCGGTCAGTCTCAGTCGGTATGTTTTCCCTGATATCAAGAATAAAAGAAATATCCTTGAGGATGCTGTCTATATTTCTGACAGACTCCACCATTCGGTTCAGAATATCGGAGTTTACCGGGTTCGCAGGGTCTTTCCTGTCAAAGAGCTGAGAAAGACCAAGTGCAGAAGCCACGGGACCGCGAAGGTTGTGAGATATTATATGAGAAAACTGGGCGAGGTCTACATTCTGACGTTCCAGACTTTCCTTTGCTCTTGATAGCGCGTGGGTTCTTTTGGCGACTTCGTCTTCCAGCTCTTCATTAATATGTGTGATGCGTTCATTCAGCCGGATGAGATTATTTTTTTGTTCAGCTATCAGCAGGTGCGTTTTCACCCGCATGATAAGCTCTTTGGTATTGATTGGCTTGGTTGTATAATCTACGGCGCCAATATCGTACGCCTTCTCAAAATCATCTCCATCATTTCTGGCAGTTAAAAAAATAACCGGAATATCTGCAGTAGCGGGGGTTTCCTTAAGGATTGAACAAACCTCAAATCCGGACATTCCCGGCATCATGATATCAAGTAAAATCAGGTCAGGCGCTTTCTCACGGGCAATGACAATAGCCCGTTCACCATTGTTAGCCAAAAGCACTTCATAATCTGGTCTTAGAAGGGAGGTTACAAGACTAAGGTTATTAGGCTTATCATCAACCACCAGTATTCGCTTAGCTATTTGTTCCATTTTATTCTGCTGCCAGGCCAAATAAATTGAGCAACTCTTTCAAATCCTCTGAAATCAAATCCAGTTCAAATTTTTCCACATGCGATGTCAGTGAATTTACCAGAGGATAGACAGATTCAAGTTGATGTGAGCCGGTGAATTCTCTCAGATCTATGACCAGAACTTCCATTTCATTTACATCAATTACCTCCAGAAGTCTTTTTATTCTGCTGTTAAACTTAGCTTCAAAAATATCTGAAAGGGACCTGATATGCTCCATATCATAACCACCGGATGATGTAGTCTGAAGGTCGGATTCCTGTGCCGAAGCCTCAATTTCTCTGTGGGGCAGGAATCGGCCTACAGTCTCTATCAATTTAGATCTCTGTAACGGTTTAAATAAGACTGCATTAAAGACATCAAGATCCTTTTCGCCTCCAAGCAGTGATGCCGTACAGGCTATGATGGGTACAAACTTATTGGTGTTTTTTATACGTTTGGAAGCCTCGATACCGTCCATTTCAGGCATTCTAATGTCCATCAGAATGAGGTCGGGCTTAAGCGTTTCAGCTTTAATGACCGCCTCCCTTCCATCCAGAGCGGTAAAAAAGGATATGGGCTGATTACCAAAAAGTGTAATCAGTAAATCGAGGTTTGACTGTACATCATCTACTGCCAGAATGGTGGCAGGTTCGAACTTCAGAAGGAGATCTTTGCCATAAGAAGTAGATATTTCCTGAGCATCGGTATGGACACACTGGACATCAGGTAAATGAATGGTGAACATACTTCCCATACCCTTCTCACTTTCAAGCTCGATTTTTCCATTCATCAATTCAGCCAGCCGCTTTGTGATAGTAAGTCCAAGACCTGTGCCGCCATACTGACTTGTGGTAGTATCATGAATCTGTTCAAAGGATTCAAAAACCATTGGCTGATCGGCTTTGTCAATACCAATGCCGGTATCCTGAACCGAAATCTGAAGATTAATTCCGGACGTATTGAGTGAATAAAATGCCACTGCTATTTTAACCTGGCCTTCAGATGTAAATTTCAAACCATTACCAACCAGATTTATGAGCATTTGACGCAGCCTGATGTCATCCAGCACCAATATCGACGGCAGACCTTCGGGGATTTCAATAAGCAGGTCAAGATTTTTCTTTTTTGCCTCAGCAGAAAACATCTGCTGTATTTCATTGAGAACTAGTCTTAACGAAACGGGTTCAGGTTTAAGAACCATTTTTCCGGCCTCAATTTTGGCAAGATCCAGAAGATCGTTTATCAAAACCATCAAGGTCCTTCCACTTGAGACAATTGCACTAATGTGCTTTTTTGCCTCAGGATCTTTTATGGTTTTGCTCAGTATATCTGAAAATCCAAGAATTGAATTCATAGGAGTCCGGATTTCGTGACTCATATTCGCCAGGAACTGGCTTTTAAGTCTGTTTGCTTTTTCAGCCTGATCTCTGGCAAATTTTAAGGCTGTTTCAGCAGCCTTTTGCTCTGTAATGTCAATTCCGATTCCCAGATAACCTGTTATATTTCCCTGAGCATCATGGATGGTACTGACCACAAGTTGAACAGGGAAAGTTGACTTATCTTTCCGGACATAGGTCCATTCCCTGGATTCATAATTGTATTTACTAGGAATTTCGGTAATGAAAGCATTGGCCATACCTACCTCCTTTCCCAGCAATTCGTTTAATTGAATAATTCTTTCTGTTATTTCTTTCTTTACATGGAGAATGGTCACAGGCTTTTTACCAACCAGTTCTGAAGCGGAATAACCCAGAAGTCTTTCTGCCCCACGGCTGAAGTGCACAATTGTGCCATGGAGGTCAGAAATAATCATTGACACAGGAATATCTGCCTCTGAAATAGCCACCATTTGCTGGTTCAGCTTTTCAAGCTCCACTTTGGTATCTCTGAGTTCCTGCTGACCTACCTCGTTTTTCCAGATGCGCGTTTCCACAGCATCAAAAAGTTCCTGGGCACGAAACGGCTTTGTCAGGTAATCATCTGCGCCAAGGTCCATACCTTTACGCAAATCGGTCTTTTGAGATTTTGCAGATAAAAAGATAAACGGAACGTCTTTCAGAGTTTTTTCTTTTCTCACCTCCTGGATTACCTCATAGCCATCCATTATAGGCATCATTACATCACAAAGAATCAGGTCAGGTACTTTTTCAATGGCAAGTGCTAAACCATCTCTGCCATTGGGTGCGGATATCACATTAAAATTGCTTGTTTCAAGCAAATCGGTAATGCTTTCACGGATATTCTGATCGTCTTCAATAACGAGAATGGTCTTAGATCCCGGCATAGGCTGTGGGTGACTATGAAAGATTTAAATATAAGTCAAAACTAAACGTTGTACCTTTATTTTCGATGCTATATACTGAAATTGATGTCCCATGTAATTCAAGGAACTGTTTTACGATGGTCAAGCCGAGGCCTGTACCCTGAATATGTTCGGCATTTGATGCTCTGAAGAAAGTACTAAAAAGTTCACTGAGCTCCTTTTCAGGGATTCCAATACCAAAGTCAGTGATTTTAACTCTGCACAAATCATTCAGAAATTCCAGAGTTATTTCAGGGGCAGGTTTGCCGACTGAATATTTTAAAGCATTGGTCAGCAGATTCTGAAAAACATGGGTAAGCAATGAAGCGTCAAAATCAACCGGCACAGGAACTCCGGAAACTTTCAAAGTAATTTTTCTATTATCCGAATTAATAAGTTCTCCCGCCTCAACAATGCCAGCAATAAATTCAACAAGGTCTGCCTTTTGAGACTTCAGTTTAATTCGCCCTGCTTCGATTCTTCCAATCACAAGGATGTCATTCATCAGGTTGGTCAAACGCCCGATTTCACCATATATTCTTAAAAGATATCGGTTTAATTTTTCAGGTTGAGGAATTTCAAGGTTTTTCAACGCCAATTCCAGCAGTTCAGTGCTTGACTGAATTGTGGTAAGAGGCGTTCTGAATTCATGAGAAGTAAGGGTGATAAACCTAGTTTTAAGGCTGTTCAATTCAGCCTCCCTTTTCAAGGCGCTGACAAGTTCGGCTTCTGCTCTTTTGGCTATGGTGATATCCCTGATAAATGCTGAATAATAAGGCAGTCCACGGATCGAGATTTTTGAAATAATCACCCCTGCTGTAAAAACAGAGCCATCCATTTTCAGACAATCCGTTTCAACCTGAATTTTCTGATCTCCATCCGATAGTCCAAGTATTTTTTCTCTCAGCGAATCAAAAAATTCAGAAGTAAAAAATTTACCAAAAGAACTCTGAATCATTTGATGTGACGAGACGTTAAAGAGCCTTTCAGCTCTTGAATTCATTTCGGCAACATTCAGCTCCTTGTCAATGGTAAATACCGCATCAAGGGAGGAATCAATAACCATCCTAAGTCTTCGTTCACTTTCAACCAAAGCATTGCTTTGACGAATCGTAGCAATACGGGTAGCAGAAAGATTGGAAAGCGTTACCAATGTTTCAAAATGAAGCTGATCAAAATAATCCGGTTCAGTATTTCCGACATTAATCAGCCCCAGCAATTCGTTATTATGAATTACCGGCACTGCCATTTCAGATCTACTTGGATTGGTTTTTTCAAAATCCAAAATCGGTATACCGTCCGGTCCATTAAAAAACATCCGGTCATGGATATAGCGACCATCCAGCCGGGTGTCTCTTATCCACAGAGGCTTCATTAATGACAACGCAGCGCCGGTAATTCCGCTTCCGGCAGCGACAGAAATCACCGGATAAAAGTCATCCGGAAATGGGTCAGTCATACTTGTAAAAGCAGCATCCCATTCCAGCCGGTTACGTGATTGATTGTAATGGTATACAATACAATCGGTAAAGCCGAGACGCCCCGGCAATGTTCTGTAGATCAGTTTAAAAATTTCAGAGGTCGAATTCAAGGTCAGAAGTGCGGCGGCAAATTCATAAATCGTTGAAAGATGAAGTTGCTGCTTCTGAAGGACTTCATTACGCTCATCCAGATCCCTAAGGAGCTTGTTTCGTAAATCAGCCTCTTTTTTCTGAAGAGTGATATCATGATGAATTCCAATACTTCCGGTCATCTTTCCGGAATTATCAAAAACCGGAGCGCCGCTAATCAAAACCCATATCAGCTGACCATGCTTTCCTATAATGAGAAGTTCATAGGCATCGGAAATACCGGTACGACGACGCTTCTGCACCTCCTTCAGCCTGGCACCGGATTCTTCTGTTTCTTCAGGGATCAAAAGTGATGGCGCATGTTTGCCTACGATTTCATCTATACTGTAACCCGTAAGCCTGCAAAAACTATCATTGGCATAGAGTATTATTTCGTT
>JBMTCO010000031.1:0-21867 GCA_049430945.1 Cyclobacteriaceae bacterium | reverse complement strand
TGGTTTTTTGTTTTCCTTCCTCCGCTTTCAGGCCTGTCGTTTTCTCGTCAGAGAAGGAGGTGCTAGGGATTGCTGTCGCGATCCTAAGTCAGTCCAAGGTCCAAAACATTTCAAAACCAATCCCTCCTTCGTCGGGCTTGGTTTTTTGTTTTCCTTCCTCCGCTTTCAGGCCTGTCGTTTTCTCGTCAGAGAATGAGGTGATAAAGGATTGCATACGCGATCCTAAGTCAGTCCAAGGTCCAAAACGAAAATGAAAAAACTGCCCCTCCTGCGTCGGGGCATTTTTTCGTTTTTCGGCCACTCGGCTGAGCCGTTGGCTCGGCTCGTGTCCTCAAAACGAAAAAACCCCTGCGCTGTCGCGCGGGGGTTTTTCATTTTCGTCTCACTGGTGACCCTATTAGGATTCAAACCTAAAACCTTCTGATCCGTAGTCAGATGCTCTATTCAGTTGAGCTATAGGGCCTTTTCCGAAACTTTCGTCATCGGAGGCGCAAATCTAACAGGATTGGGCATTTGAGCCAACTTACCTGCTTTGGTCAAGGCTATTTTTCCGTTATTTTTGAAGCCATTTAAATAAATAGTTCTAAAAACCGTTCTGATTTAACTTTCCAAGACACCTGCCCGATCATGATTCTTAAAAAACTACTGATTTCACTTTCCCTGATTGTCACCTTTGCCACCGCTCATGCTCAGGACACGGATGTAAACGCCAATGCCACCACCACCGTGGTTTCCCGCCCGGACCTGCCAGGGCATTTCCTTTTTGACCTCGGCCTCAACTCAGGCATAAATACACCGGATAAAGCCTGGAAAAAAGGTTTCTGGGGCTCCAGGACTGTCAACCTCTATTATTACCACCCAATCAAACTGGGATCCTCCAAATTCAGCATCAACCCGGGTATCGGTCTTTCTATGGAAAGATTCAAATTCACAAACTTCTACCTCCTGAAGGATACCCTGGATGATGTGGAACAATATGACCTGATTCCCAACAGAGTTTACCCCGGTCTCAAAAAATCACAGTTGGTTATGAACTATCTGGAGATTCCGCTGGAATTCAGATTTGATGCCAACCCGGCTGACCCGTCCAGAACTTTCTGGGCTTCCGTTGGCGGAAGGCTTGGAGTAAATATCAACACCCACACCAAAATCAAATACAAAGAGGATGGTGAAATGAACTACCTCAAAGAAGGATGGAGACACGGAGTCAGCAGATTCCGCTACTCGATAGGTGCACGTTTCGGCGTGGGTGGATTCGGATGGTTCGTTTATTATAACCTGACGCCTCTGTTTGAAGCGGATAAAGGACCTTCCAGAACAGAGATGACGGTCCTGACCGCCGGCATTACCATCAACGGATTCTAATCCGTAAAGAGATATTGGTTTCGAAAAACGAAACCATCCACATAACCGAACTGCCGTGAACAACGCACTGGTCATTGTGCCCACATACAATGAATCTGAAAATATCAGTCAGATCATCCGTGCTGTTTTTGCACTGCCTCAAAAGTTTGATCTCCTGATTGTTGATGACGGATCACCGGACGGCACGGCACAACTGGTAAAAGATCTTTTCAGTCAATATAACACAGAGGGTGAGGTGCTTCACCTGATGCAGCGAAAAGGTAAACAAGGTCTTGGTACTGCTTACATCGCCGGTTTCAGATGGGCGCTGGAAAGAAATTATAAATTCATCCTGCAGATGGATGCGGACTTCTCACATAATCCTGCTGACCTTGTTAATCTGTATGAAACCTGTGCAATATCAGGAGCTGACCTTGCAATAGGCTCACGATACACCACAGGTGTCAATGTCGTGAACTGGCCCATCGGAAGGGTATTACTTTCATACTTCGCCAGTGCCTATGTACGACTGATCAGCGGTCTCCCTGTTATGGATGCGACTGCCGGATTTGTATGCTACCGCAGAAAGGTGCTGGAAACAATTCCGCTTGATAAAATCCGGTTCATCGGTTATGCTTTCCAGATCGAAATGAAATTCACCACCTGGAAATATGGCTTCTTCTTAAAAGAATATCCGATCATCTTTACCGACCGCACACGCGGTCAGTCAAAAATGTCGGCAGGAATTTTTAAGGAGGCTTTCTTTGGTGTGATTGAAATGACCGTCCGCGGATGGTTCAGAAAATTCATTCCCCGGGAGCAACCGGCTCATGGGTAAAGCAGATACTTTTTTCTTACTGCTCTGAAAGCTTCAAGTCCGGGTTTCCAGGTTTCCCTGATCTGCTCCTCGTCAAGTCCCTGTTTAATTTGCTCGCGCAGCAGATTATTACCTGCCAGCTTTTCAAAGTAGCTGTTGAAGAACTTTTCCTTATCAGGAAAATTACGGTAAGCACTGATCAGATATTTCAACTCAATGCGGTGGGGAACAGGTTCGCCCCGCATATCTATTCCATAACAGGTTTGGTTTTCAAGGAGCGGACTTTTAGCCATCCCCGGAATACTTACAGGCGTAAAACTGAAATCATAGATTCCTTTCAGATCCGGATGTCCTGCAACTTCAAATGGATTCTTAGTACCACGGCCTATGCTCAGCACAGTGCCTTCAAAAAAACAGGTTGAAGGATATAACTTGATGGCATGGTCGTTGGGCAGGTTAGGAGATGGTTTGTTGGGCACCGCATAAGCATCTCCATGCTTCCAGCCTTTCATAGTGATGACCTCCAGTACACATTTTTTTCCGCCTTCCAGCCACCCTTCTCCATTAATCATCTGTGCATATTCTCCAAGAGTCATTCCGTGCGTAACCGGAATCGGATGCATGCCCACAAAAGATTTGAATGCTTTGTCAAGCACAGGTCCGTCCACCATCTCACCGTTGGGGTTGGGACGATCCAGAATGATTACTTTTTTTCCCTGCTCCGCACAGGCTTCCATCAGATAATGCAGTGAGCTGATGTAAGTAAAAAACCGTGCACCCACATCCTGCATATCAAAGAGGATGACATCAAGGTCTTTAAGTACTTCCGGCTTTGGCTTTTTGTTTGGTCCGTACAAAGAAACAATGGGTATGCCGCTGCGCGGGTCGGTACTGTTGGCCACATCTTCCCCAGCATCTGCATCGCCTCTGAATCCATGCTCAGGCGAAAATATTTTCACAAGCTGTACGCCTGCACGCTTCAGGGTGTCCACCAGATGAACGCCGTTGGTTACAGAACCAAGTACGGCAGTATGGTTTACAAATACACCAACTCTTTTCCCTTCGATTTTTTTCAGGATGACATCAATCCTGTCTGCTCCGCATTGAACCTGAGATATTTTCGGAACGCCGGCGGTCGGTTTTGAAGGAATACAACCGGCGATCAGCAGCACGGAAAAGAATAAGGATTTGATCATGTACCGAATTACGGCGAAGCTGCCTATCTTTCAAAGCCAATTATATAAAATTGAAGCTCTCTGGTTTTATTTCAGGTCGCATAACTTCCTCTGCTGCAGGATTCTCCGCTGTCATTCACCGGATTGCCATCATCAGCATCGCGGCAGGACTTGCTGCCATGATTGTGGCCTTTCTGGTTATGAAAGGTTTTCAGACCACGGTGCAGGAGAAAATTTACAGTTTCAGCGCCCACCTGCTGGTTAACAGGATTACGGAAGGCAATTCAATGGAAGAACCTCCGTTCAATTTCCGCATCAATCTTTACAACCACCCTGATTCTTTTCCTGATATCGCCCATGTGCAAGAATACAGTCACAAGGCAGGTCTGATAAAAACCGACTCTGAAATCAATGGCGTTCTATTGAAGGGTGTTGGTCGCTCTTTCAGTCTGGAGCGTTTCAGGGATCAACTGCGCGAGGGCTCATTTATACAGTTTCCTGATTCAGGATATTCCAGACAGATTGTTATCAGCAGGCTTATCGCCGATAGGCTAAAAGTAAAAATCGGGGATCAGCTCACTATCCATTTCTTCCAGAATCCCCCGCGGGCCAGAAGGCTTACCATATCCGGAATTTATGAGACCAATCTTTCCGATTATTTTGATGAAAAGATCATTCTCTGTGACCTCGCTCTCATTCAACGCCTTAACGGATGGTCAGCAGTTGAAGCAGGCGGACTTCAGATTTTTCTGAAAGACCCTTCCATGACATGGCTTACTTATCTGAATTTGATGGACCGGCTGCCATATGATCTGTATGTGGAACCAACCAGCAACCGTTACATTCAGATTTTTGAGTGGCTTAACCTGATCACAAGACAGGTAAACATTTTACTGGTGGTTATTCTGCTGGTGGTTTGTGTTAACATGATTTCCGTTGTACTTATTCTTGTTATGGAGCGGACGGGGATGATCGGAATTTTAAAAGCCCTTGGTGCCGGTGATTCGGCAGTGCGCAAAATTTTTATTCGTCAGGGAATCAATCTTGTGCTCAGAGGTCTGCTCTTTGGAAATATGTTCGGACTTGGCTTATGCTGGCTGCAGCATCAGTTCCGGATCATCACGCTTGATGCACGCAATTACTATATGGACTATGTGCCAGTTTTCTGGGACTGGCAGATGGTGTTTACACTTAATGTTCTTGTGTTTGTGGTCGTATCGGTCGTATTGATCCTGCCTGTTATGATAATCTCACGCATCCGTCCGGTTACCGCGATTCGTTTTGACTGATATTATCAGTGTCTGATTCCGCAGACTCTGCAAAGCTTTTGCTGACCGGCAGGCCGGATGACCACCGGTTTTTTGTGCCCGAAATAGGGGGGCTTTGCATAATCGTAGGTTCTGTCCAGGGGCGTAAAGGCGGTTGCCTGACGAGGTTTTTCAACTCTGAAGCCTGAGTTTCCGGTTTGTCCTTTCTGTTTTACTTTTCTTTTGGTTGTGGCCTCTGTTTCATAGGCATAATCATTGGCCTTGGGTGCAAAAGCAGGATCATCCTTTCTTTTGGACTTTGACCGCTGTGCCGCAGCTTCAGAAGTAAAAAACAGACAAACGATAATTAATCCCGCAATGCGAACTGCACCGGTCTGCAAAACATGGTTTCCGGAATCAGTCATTGCGACGGAATCAATCAGAGGTGGATCACTTCCCCGTAGGCTGCCGCTGCTGCTTCCATCACGGCTTCGCTCATGGTAGGATGCGGGTGAACAGTTTTTATGATCTCATGGCCTGTGGTTTCCAGTTTACGCGCAGCCACCACTTCAGCGATCATTTCAGTGACATTTGCACCAATCATATGAGCGCCCAGCCACTCACCGTACTTGGCGTCAAAAATAACTTTGACAAAACCATCGGGTGCGCCGGCAGCTTTTGCCTTGCCGCTGGCACTGAAGGGAAACTTACCGACTTTGATTTCATAGCCTGCTTTTTTAGCAGCCTCTTCGGTATATCCCACAGAAGCAATCTCCGGTGAGCAATAGGTGCAACCGGGGATGTTGTTATAGTCCAGCGGATGGGGATTTTGTCCTGCAATCTTTTCAACACAAATGATACCCTCTGCAGAGGCCACATGTGCAAGCGCCTGACCTTTTACGATGTCACCGATTGCATAAACACCCGGTACATTGGTGCGGTAATATTCATCTACCGTTACCTTACCCTTATCTGTTTTTACTCCGGTCTCTTCAAGGCCAAGGTTTTCAAGGTTGGTTGCAACACCTACGGCTGAAAGAACCACATCGCATTCAATTTTGATTTCGCCGGCAGCTGTTTTTACGGTGGCTACACAACCTTCGCCAGCGGTATCCACTTTTGTGACCTCGGCACCGGTGTGTATGGTGATGCCATTCTTTTTGAAAGTTTTCTCAAGTGTTTTTGAAATTTCTTCATCTTCAACCGGAACGATGCGTGGCATAAATTCCACAATGGTTACTTCTGTTCCGATGGTGTTGTAGAAGTATGCAAACTCCACACCGATGGCACCTGAACCTACGATGACCATTCTTCTGGGGCGCACGGGGAGCACCATGGCTTCACGGTATCCCAGAATTTTTTTGCCGTCAATTTTCAATGAAGGCAGTTCGCGGGAGCGGCCACCTGTTGCAAGAATAATATGCTTTGCTTCGTAATCAGTTTTCTTTCCCGTTGCGTCGGTTACTTCAACTTTTCCGCCTCTTTTTACTTTTCCATGTCCCTGAATGTGTTCAATCTTATTTTTCTTGATCAGGAACTGTACGCCTTTGCTCATGGCGCCAGCCACATCGCGGCTGCGCTTTACCATGGCTGTCATGTCGGGAGCAGCCTCTTTTACCTGGATTCCGTAATCCTGCGCGTGCTGGATGTATTCAAAAACATTGGCGCTTTTTAACAAAGCCTTGGTAGGTATACAGCCCCAGTTCAGACAGACGCCTCCGAGTTCTGCCTTTTCAACCACGGCTACTTTCATTCCCAGCTGGGATGCGCGGATGGCGGCCACATATCCTCCGGGGCCGGAGCCGATCACAATAACATCGAATTTTGACATGCTAAGCGGTTTTTCTTGAAATTAAATCAGGGTTCAATATTAGGGCCAAATCGCTTATTATCCACAATACTGCCCCCTAAAAATGACCTCAAAAACGATGTTCCTTGTTACCTTTGTTCACCTATTCCAAACCAATTTTTAAAGAATGACTTTACTCAAGAACAAAACGGCCCTGGTAACCGGTGCTTCCAAAGGTATCGGCAGAGCCATAGCCCTGCGTTTTGCTGCCCAGGGTGCCAATGTGGCTTTTACCTATTTATCCAGCGTTGAACAGGGACAGGCACTTGAACAGGAGCTTTCTGCTTTCGGCGTGAAAGCCAAAGGCTACCGTTCCGATGCCTCCGACTTCAAACAGGCAGAGACGCTTATAAATGATGTGGTAACAGAGTTTGGTACCCTTGATATCCTGGTCAACAATGCCGGCATTACCATGGACAACCTGCTGCTGCGTCTGACGGAAGAATCATGGGATAAAATCATGTCTGTGAATCTGAAATCCTGTTTCAACACTGTGAAGGCTGCATGCAAGACCATGATGAAACAAAAGAGCGGTTCTATCATCAACATGACCTCTGTGGTCGGGTTGAAGGGTAATGCCGGTCAGTCAAACTATGCTGCCTCCAAGGCCGGCATTATCGGATTTACCAAATCCATTGCACTTGAGCTTGGATCACGGGGCATTCGTTCCAACGCCATTGCTCCCGGATTTATTGAAACGGAGATGACGGGCAAACTGGATGAAAAAGTAGTTCAGTCCTGGAGAGATGCCATACCGCTTAAGCGTGGCGGAACTCCTGAAGATGTGGCAGGCGCCTGTGTATTTCTTGCAAGTGATATGTCTTCTTACATTACCGGACAGGTAATCCAGGTAGATGGCGGAATGCTGACCTGATCAGCCTGCAATAGCAACTGAAAAATCCTGCGGCCGGAAATATTTTTCGGCCGCTTTTTTTATGTCTTCCAATGACATGCCGTCAAGCTTAAGAATCAGATCATGGTAATAATCAGCCGGCAGATTATTCAGATAAAGTGTCCGGATTTTATCGGTTGCAGCGAAGATGGTGTTCACATCATTCTGCAGGGATCCGATGAAATGATTTCTTGCTGTATTGAGCTCATCGGCATCAATATTTACAAGCGCATTGAGCTCACTATGAATGGCCGATATGGCAGCATCAAGATTTTCTTTATTCACATCCGCACCAATGGTGAGCATGGAAGCGAGTTGCATATGCTGAACCCCTGAATAAATACCGTAGGTCAGACCTTTTTCCTCCCGGATATTTTTCATCAGTCTGGATCCGAAATATCCTCCGAGGATATGATTGGCCAGAAGAAAAGCAGGATAATCCGAATCTGTTCTTGATATACATGGCTTGCCCATGCGGATGGAAGACTGAACGGAATCTTTCTTTTCAATACGCCCCTCTCCGGGAGTGTAAACAGGTGGCTGCAATTCATGTGTGATGGTTCTTCCTGTTTTAAGACCATCGGAAAACATCCGTAGCTGAAGGTCTGAAATGCTGCCTGCCGCAAACACACTGTGGGGTGCATAATGATTTTTAAAAAATACTTTAAGGTCTCCTGTGGTCAGTGCCTCAACATCGCTTTTATTGACCGTAGTGCCGTAGGGATGTTTTCCAAATATCAGTCCGCGGATGGCCTGACCTGCCAGATATGAGTTTTTCTCTCTGTTTATTTCCAGGTTTTGAAGAAACATTTCTCTGTAAATCCTGAATTCCTCCTCATCAAAGGAAGGTTCGCTGATGATCTCCAGGAACAGCGGAAGAACTTCATTCAGATTTCTTGTCAGACAATAGAGCCCGATTGTGGTGAAGTCCAAGCCGGGACTGATCTCCAGGTGGGCCGAATATTGATCCAGTATGCGTGAAATTTCCTCTGCCTTTCGGCTGAGAGTTCCTTTTTCCAACATGGCGGCCGTGAAGGTGGAAACTGCCTCCTTACTCTCCTGAATTTTTCCTGCGCTGAAAATTACCTCCAGTCTCAGGACAGGCTGATTATCTGAACGCACAAACCAACCGGCCAATTCGTCCTGTTGTACAAACTGTTCATGTTCCGGAAGTTCAAAATTAAGAGTATGCCGCAGGGTGGGGGCGACGCGACGATCAGGCATCAGATTAATTGGGGTCAGTAACGGATTCCTGTTCTTTAGTCCGTTGTTCGGTCAGGAAATTAATGGTGAATCGTACAGTTTCGGCAAGTGCATTTTCACGTTTGTTCATTGGCACCATGTAGGCAATGTCAATTCCGAAATTATTGTGCCGGAAGCCCACCCCACCGGTGGCGTACTTCCGGTATCCTTTAACTTTTGATTCATCGAAATAGCCTGCGCGGAGCGCGAACAAATCATTATACCAGTACTCTGCGCCGATGGATATCATAATCTCCTGCATTTCTTCCCTGAAGCCATCATTCGCATCGGTAAAGGAACCAAATACGCCGCGCAGCATGGGCTTTGAACGGGCATCAGGGCCCGGGCTTGGAACCATCAGCTTATTAAGATCCATGGCAAAGGTGATGGAGTTCATTGGGTTAATCTCTTTACGCCATGCGCCGCCAAGACGCAGGTTGGTAGGTAGAAAATCTTTATTAAATCCGTCTGAGTAGGAGATTTTGGCGCCGAGGTTTGAAACCACCGCTCCCAGGGTAAGTTCACTGCCGAGGTCATCATAAGGCTTGATGTAATACACACCAAAGTCTGCTGCCACCGATTTACCCGGACGCGATTCCTGGTTATTGGTAATGAGAGAGCCTGTGAGATTGGAATGGATATAGCGAAGGGTCGTGCCTGCGCTTAAATGTTCAGTAAGCCTCCGGCTGTAGGTGACATCAATTGCAAATTCCCGGGGGTTGTAAATGCCGGTGATTGTTCCGTTTTGTGAAGTGAATGTGACCTCGCCGAGGTCAAAATACTTCATACTTGCACCGATGGTCTGTTCACGGTTGATTTTATAAAATCCCCCGATGTGAAACAGGTACATATCATCAATAATCTTTGCCAGCCATGGTGTATAGGATAATGCAAGTCCTTTGTCTTTTTCGACAAAAGCCAGCTTTGCTGCATTCCAGTAGGTTGAGTTTGCATCCGGGCGGGTGGCCGCACCCACATCGCCCATACCGGCCGCTCTGGCGTCCGGGGTGATGGATAAAAACGGCACTCCGGTAGTAATTACTTTATTGGTACTATCCTGTCCGATCAGACCCGGTGTGGTGGTTTGAGCACCTGCGAAGGAGCCGGTCAGCAACAATAACAAAGAGAGAAATCTCATATAAGCCTCAAAATTAATTAATTCAGCAGAATCACCTTTCCCGACCTTACGCTTTTTGACCCATAAAGCACAGAACGCACTTCAACCTTTATAAAGTATAGCCCCGAAGGTAATTTATTTCCGGCTGCATCAGTGCCATCCCAGTCCGTAATTATCACCCTTTCCGTTGCCAGAGCCTGCTCAAATTCAATTTTTCGGATCTGGCTTCCCATCCTGTCTGTAATTATCAGCGAGCCCGTCAGATCATCTCCGGGCCGGTTGTGGTCAATAAACAGAGAGGTGCTGGTAGTGAATGGATTCGGAAAACTGCCGGCAAAATTAATCTCAATACCCCCGCCATCAACGGTAAACTGTATGAATTGACTACCCTCATTACCGTTTAGGTCATAAGCTTTCAGGGTTACGGTATGCAGACCTTCTTCAAGATCAAAAAACTGAAAATACAGCATACCTGTGACCGTTCCATTGATTGCCGTGTAGTATGGTTCAGCAAAAAAAGTTTTATTGTCGTCAAGGGTAATGGTAATTCTCCTGTCAGGTTTCATGCTGAGATCAATTCCGTTTCCATCGGCAATCTTTGCAAGCAACACAGGATTTTTGCCTGCCGTACCTCCTGCCACAAAAGTTGTGTCGTTCATCCAGAGCTGAATACGCGGTGCGGTATTATCAGAGAGCGTATAATTAACAGTTGACAGGTTCACAGGTATTTCCGCTCCGGCCACATCCTGTTTCCGGTCTGTTGCGGTTGCATGAAGAAGGATCTTACCTGCAGAGGGTAAAGTTCTGTCGGATGACGGGGTACGGAATCGAAAACTGAATGTGCCGTTGCTTACCGTGGCGCTTCCGCGGAATAATACCCGCTGCCATTCTTCATATCCGAAAGGTTCATTTTCATCGCCAAGTGTGGTCACAGAAACAGGGCGATCATATAATTCCATGGTTACTGTTCCTTGATAATCTGTTGCAACGGATTCTCCGTTTGTCACTTCGCCGTTCACAACGATTTCTTCCAGTCCTCCGATGCTACCCTCCGCTGCCGATGATATTTCTGTTACCCTGATTCCGGGTTTTGGTAAAGCAAGGTTCATGGATGGGTCTCCGAGCAGAATGAAATTCCGGTTTCCGATTCTGGTATCACTTGCATTCTTGGTTGCTTTGAACATATCACCAAGTGGTGTTGCTGCGGAAGCTTCGTTTGGAAGCAGGGCATTGTACAGATCGTTGTTGAGTTCAAAGTTTGTTGCCGAGCTTACCGGGCGTGAGGAGGTTACAAGTCCGATGGCACCTGAAGCTCTTTTTAGGATTACCTGCTCTGCGGCTGACTGCAGGGCAGGATCATCTGTTCTTCCGAATTCACAGGTTGCAGTGACAAGAAACGGAAGTCTGAATCTGTTGGTAAGTGAGGCAATCCGCTCTGGATCGAGAATACGTTCGGCCATCCACAACTGTTCTGATCCGTGTCCTGTGAAATTTATGATGGCTGCACCTTCATGAAACTTTCTGAATAAGGCATCTGAGGCATCGGGAGAGATCTGGCCAAAAGGTTTGTCCTGCTGCTCAAACAAATCCAGAAATAATTTTGAAGTCAGCAGTTCTGGCCGTTTCTGTTCCACAAGCGCTGAAAGCTGAGCAGCCTGCGACTGATGAATATTTCCATCGCCGTCGTCGGCCACAAATACGATATTCCTTTTCCACAATCCTTCTGTCTGTGGACTGGTTTCATAGCTGATAATCTTGTCTGTAATATTTATTGCCTGCTCTTCAGTGGTGCATGGAATACGACCTATTCCGATATCCAGCGTATGGAACTGAGCAGGGCTTTCGAGCCAGCTGCCTTCATTATCCTCCAGAAATGCGAAATAATCATCTGATGAATAGGTTTCAAGAGGCGACAATGAATTGTAAGACTGATAGATTGGAACGAAAGTGGAATTTGGTCCGGTGATATTGCGGTAATCATATGTACCCTTTCCAAACAAGAGGGCGTATTTCAGATTGCCGCTGTAAGCCCTGTAACGATCTCTTAAAAAATCACGGATGGCGGTGGGGTCCTGACGCCCCCCGGAGAATTCGTTGTAGATCTGATCTGTTGTAACAACCGAGGTTGAAATTCCGGAATATCCTGAACGATGTGATGCAAGTCTTGCTGCCTGATCAAGAAAAAGCGGATGGGTAATGATGATCATTTTTGAATCAGGAAGGTCTGACAGGTCCTGATTGCCAATCACCTTATAAGCATCCGGCAGGGGAATTGAGTTTTCAGGTGAAAAAATCACGAATCTTTTTATCTGATCTCCTTCGGTTTTGAACCCGATCAGGTTATTGCTGAAGGTTGCTTGCCGGAGCAAAGCTTTAAACGGATCTGTAATTTCCCACACAACAGCATCGGATTGAGAACGAATGTTAATCTCATTGACTCCTGGAACGGCATTGGTATTGTAAAATATTCCCGGCTTACCTGTAAAAGCAAGTTCGCGTTCATATACCGCGATCAGGTAATCAAGTCTTCCGATGGAGTAATTATTTCCTCCGCGGTCATAAGTCAGTTTGATGATTTGCTTTCCGGAAATGTTGCCAGTGAAATTAAATGTTGCGGTGTCATTTCGGGTTCGTCCTTTAGCTCCATAGCTTGTTTGTGGTATTGCAGCAATTGGATAATTGCCGACAGTGCTGCCATTGAATTCAACTTTAAAGCTTGCATTCTGGTATGACGCTGCCATCAGGCGTGTGATGAGTTTTACTTCTGAATTTGTTTGCATGCCTGATGTCTCCCACGTCAGTAATGCTTCGGTGTTTGCATCAAAATCAATACCGAACCAGTCCCTGCCTGATTTAAGAATGTTGGTTTTATCTGTTTCTGAATAGAAATAATCTCTGAAAGTGCTGATTTGAACCGGGGTGCCTGTCGGAATAATTGCGGGGCTTACTCGTTTACCGGGTGCTCCGCCGAAAGTAAGAAAGTAATGGTTGTAGTCGTCGTACAGGTTGTTTTCAATTTTGTAAACACCTTTGGTTTTGTCAAATGAGATGAGGTCAGGGCCTTCTCCAAAAAAAATGATCTTATCGCCCCGGTCAAATTTTCCATCTGCAGCGCCGGTAACTTCAATGGCTATTTCTTTTAACCCTTTTTGTCTTTCGGTGCTGTTTGGCTGAGGCAACATGCCGGTTGGATAGGCATAAAGTTTTATGGTTTGCGGATTGATGCCTGCGGGCGATGCTAGGCGGGAGAGGAGGTTGTAATCGATTTTATAGATCCCGGGTTCACGGACAGATACCTTCATCCACTTTCCTTGCTTCAGCACGCCGGGTTGCGACAAAGCTGCAAGGGAACAGAAAACAAGAAATATTGTCTTCAATAATGCAGGTCGCATATGGTTTTCAGCACTTTTTATTCTTTGCCTGGTGAGGGATAAATCAACGAAATAAGGATGTAAAATAGTATAGAGGCGGGAATTCCTGCTTCTTTCATCAAAACAATCAATAAAAGACTGCCCGCGAGAATGACCCAGGTCAGTTTATTCTCTTTCCACGAGAAGGATTTAAACTTCAGGGCGGGCAAACTGATTTCAGACACCATCAGCCATGACATAATTGCGACTGAGGCGAAGCCAATATAAAGGGTATAAGACTGTACACCGGCGTAATTAATCAGGAAAACTATCCCTGTTATGAACAGTGCATTGGCTGGGGTTGGAAGGCCTATAAATCCGTAGGATTGACGGGTATCGGTATTGAATTTAGCCAGTCTGAGCGCAGCCATCGAAGCAAGTGCAAATGCTGACCAGGCGAAATATCCTGCACCATTTGAATCCAGCAACCTGTACATAAATATAGAGGGCAGCACTCCAAAACTGACCACATCTGCGAGTGAGTCAAGTTCCTTTCCTATCGGAGATGTAACCTTCAGTGCGCGCGCTGCAAATCCATCCAGAAAATCAAAAAGACAGGCAGCCCAGATAAACCAGGCTGTGGTAAGGTCGGGACGGATAAATGAACAAATAATTCCTGCAAAACCGCAAAACAAATTTCCGAGTGTGAGAGCGTTTGGCAGATGTTTAATGATGTTCATTTTATCAATGATTCAGGATTATGCGTCAGGACTCCCTGTTCCACAAAATGGATTATAAATTTTTTCATGGCCAACAGTTGTTGCAGGACCATGACCCGGAAACACGATGGTATCATCGGGTAGTATGAAGATTTTTTTTCTGATGCTGTTTATCAGTGTATCAAAATCGCCGCCCGGGAGGTCTGTCCTTCCGATGCTTTCACGAAACAGAACATCGCCTGCAAATAAATTTTTCTCTTCCCTAAAATACAATCCGATATGACCCGGTGCATGTCCGGGGACAAAGATCACTTCAAAAGATGCATTGCCGAATTTGATTTTTTCCCCTTCAGAAATAAATTGGTCAGGCGTTGCCTCCGAGTAGGCGGGAAAGCCATAATTAGGTGCGTATGCTTTTACAGCCTGCAGAACAGGAAGTTCCTTTTCATGAATAAGGAGGGGAATCCTGTACTTATTTTTTACCGAGTCATTTCCAAGAACATGGTCAATATGACAATGCGTATTGATCAGCAGTTCAGGTTTCAGGTTTTCTGATACGATGTATTGATCAAGCTCAATTTCTTCCTGCTTATTGCAGCATCCGGGATCAACGATTATGCAGGAACTGCCCAGGGAAATAACGTAGGTGTTTTCCTGAAAACCATTAAAAGTAAAAGTTTGAACCCGGATCATCCCGCAAAGGTAGAACAAAACGGTATTTCGGTTTTTTTCCTGTTTTGCGGAAGTCTAAAATCGTTTGATTTGCAACAGGTATGGGAAAAGCGGATTACCTTATAGTAGGTCAGGGGCTGGCAGGATCATGTCTGGCACTGGAGCTTCTTGCGCGTGGAAAATCTGTCCTGGTTACTGATAGATATGATGCCCACTCTGCTTCGAGGGTTGCCGCAGGCATGTTTAATCCTATTACCAGCAAGGTTAAGGGTCTTACCTGGAATGCCCGGGTATTGTTCGACTACATGGAGATTTTTTATCCGGCAGCCGAAAAAATCACAGGTGCTTCATTCTTCCACCCCTTGCCAATGTACCGGCCTTTCCCTGTTATTGCTGATCAGAAAGGGTGGGAATCCGCAGACACCATATTTTTAAAAAAGGTGCATACCGAATCAGAATTTGGCAGATGGGTAAATGATCCATTCGGGGGAATTGAGTTGAATCGTTCAGGATTTGTTGATACGGCAAGATTTACTGCAGCCGTGAGCCAATATTTAGTTGAAAAGAATTGCGTTGGTGAAAAGTTACCCGGTGCAGTGGATCACTCATTTATTGACAACTGCAGATCTGTTGCCACGAAAATTATTTTTTGTGAGGGTTCGCAAATCCTTCAGAATCCTTTTTTCTCCTGGCTGCCTGTCAGTCGTCTGAAGGGAGAGGTGCTTGAGACAGAAACCGCTCTGCCCGACAACATTATTTTTAACAGGTCTGTTTATCTCGTCCCTTCGGGTACAAATTTCCGGGCCGGATCCACCTATGACCGCAGCGGGCTTGAGGGTAATACGGAGCAGGGAATCTCAGATATTGAACAGCGGCTGAGGGTGTTACTCAAAGTTCCATTCAAAACCACCGGCAAAAGCTGGGGTTTCAGGCCGGTGGTCAGGGACCGAAGGCCTGTCATCGGACCACATCCTGATAAAAACCACCTTTTTGTTTTTAACGGCCTGGGAACAAAAGGTGTGAGTCTCGCGCCTTGGTGTGCGGCTCGTCTGGCAGATTATCTGACCGGGGCAGGATCACTGCCGGATGAACTAAATATTAGTCGGTTTTATCCGTTATATTTCAAATATTTGCAGGATTCCCAATGATGCTGAGGCTACTATTCTATTGCATTTCTCTGTTGATCATTTTTCCTGCTGCATCCCAGCAGATGCTTGACAGTTTTGGTAAAAACCGGATTCAGTATAAAACATTCAAATGGAGTTTTATCTCATCAGAAAATTTTGATGTTTTTTATTATGATGACCGCCGGAAGCTGGCCACAGATGTGAATGAATATCTTGAAAAAGAATTTGACCGTATCACCGATCTTATAGGCTACCCGCCTTACCTCAAGACTAAAGTATTCTTGTATAATTCAGTCGCTGACCTGCAGCAGAGTAATGTTGGGTTGAACCGCAATCCTTATGTAATGGGCGGGGAGACTGATTTTGTAAAGCCCTACGTGGAAATAGCCCATCCTGGAACACTGGAGGGTTTTAAGGATGAGTTAATTCTGAAGGTTTCTGATCTTCTAGTTAATGAAATGATGTTTGGCGGATCTCTGAAGGACATGTTTCAGAATGCAGTGCTTCTGAATCTTCCCGAGTGGTTTATTAAAGGTGTCTCTTTATACGTTGCAAGAGGCTGGAATGAGGAAATGGATGATTTTGCGCGACAGCTTGTACGCTCCCGAAAATCCGGCCGTGCCACCTCCCTTACAGGACATGACGCTGCACTTTTTGGTCAGTCATTCTGGAATTTTATTGTTGAAAAATATGGACGCGGCAGTGTGTCAAACATACTCAATTACAGTCGTGTCATCCGGAACGAGCAGCGAAGTGTTATGATTACGCTGGGGATTAGTTTCCGTCAGCTTATGGTGGAGTGGAAAAATTTCTATGCATTTAATGAAAAGCAGGTTTCGGAGAGTTATGTTACCGTTCCGGACAGCAACCGGTTCACGCCCCGTCATCGCAGCACCACAGTTTATACAGCTATGAAAATAAGCCCTGATGGTAGGAGCGTGGCTTATGCCGAGAATGACAGGGGAAAGTATAAAGTGATGGTAAAATCTCTGGACAATGATAAGGAGACCACTATTCTTTCAGGCGGGAATAAAGTCCTGCGTCAAACTGTAGACTACCGTGAGCCACTGATCAGCTGGGCTGATGAGAAAACACTTGGCGTTGTGGGAAAAGAAAAAGGAAAATTTATTTTCTGGCTCTATGATCTGCAGACCAAAACCAAGATTCCCAGGGTTCTTGATAAGTTTAATAACATCCGCAATTTTGACTTCTCAGCCAATGGCAGGCTTGCCGTGATGAGTGCTGATCAGGATGGTCAGAATGATTTGTTTTTGATTGCGGCCCGCAGAGACCGAATACGCCGGATGACCAATGATATTTACGATGACCTTGATCCTTCTTTTATTCCGGGGACCAATGCCGTGGTTTTCAGCTCCAACCGTGTTACAGATACAATTAACGTGAAGAAGCGTGATCTTGAAAAGACTGCCACTAACATGTATAATCTTTTCATTTTTGACCTGGATACCACAACCAATGTTGTTCATCGCCTCACCAATACACTGAGTAAAGATTATCATCCGTTTGCCGCCAGTGAAAATGTTTTTTATTACCTGAGCGATCAGCGCGGGATATCAAATATTTTCAAGTTTGACCGCAGGACCTCCATTTATACTCAGGTGTCAAACTTTGCTGCCGGGATTAAAACATTTGATTTACACCTTGCGAGCAGGAAACTTGCCTTTGTGAGTACCCGTAAGCTCAGTGAGGATATTTTTCTGAACCAAAATTTCGATCCTACCCGGCAGGTATTTACACCGGCCTCGCGTCGCAAAGAGTTGTTACAGGCCCGAGTCATAAGTGAGAGAAGGAAAAAGCAACCGGAACAAAAGGGACTTACACTGAAAGAAATGATGGAGCAGAGGCTTCGTGAGTTTAAAGGTGAAAACGCTGACTCCATCAAGAAAGCACCTGCTCCTGTAACTGTTCCTATCGATACTGTGAGGGCGCGTAAATCAGATGAAATCAATACAGATGATTACCAGTTTGAGGTTGCAGAGGAAAAAGGTCTGATCCCTGCTGCTCTTAAAAAGGACACTGTTATTTCAACGCCTGCTGCACCTCCCGCAGAAAAGAAAATAATAAACACCAGTGATTATGTTTTTGAAGATGAGGCTGTGAAAAAGACTCCTGCCGAATCCTTGATTAACCGCTACCTAAAAGCAACGCCTGCAGCAAGAATTCAAGGGCCGTTTCCATATTTACCCAAATTCAGTTACGAAAACCTTATAACCAATTTTGTCAATGATCCGCTTCGCGGGTTCAGTGTAAAAATGGAAACGCAGATGAACGATATGCTCGAGAATTACCGGTTCTATGGGGGCATTCAGACTGCATTTGACGGCAGAAGCGGTGATGTATTTACTGAGTTTCAGTATCTGCCACGAAGATTTGATTTATCAGCACGTTTTGACCGGAAAGTAATTTTCTGGAGCAGGCCCGAATCCAACCTTGAAGAGAAGTACACACTTCAAAAACTTGAATTTGGAATTTCATTACCTGTTACCGTTCGTCTAAGGGCCAGTATCAAGCCTTTTGCAGCATATACAAGGTTTGTGGACAGGGGAGAGCGAATTCCAACCGGACCCGGTGGTCCACAGTTCAGAGAGGGAGCGCAGCAAGGTTATACAGGTGCACGTGCGGAACTCGTGTTTGATAATTCATTGACAACGGGGCTAAATATCATTGAGGGCACCAGAGGCAAGCTTTCAATGATCACTTATCAGGGCATCCGGCAATCCTCGGCTTCTTTCTCTCAGATCAGTGTTGACTTCCGTCATTACCAGAAAATTTACAGGGAAATCGTGTTTGCGATTCGTGGTTACTCCGGAACATTCTTCGGAAACTCCCCAAAAAAGTATCTCCTGGGTGGGATGGAAAACTGGCTTGGCAATGTTATAAATTATGATGGATTGAATAATCCTTTGTACACCACATCTAACTATAATAATAATTTGCTTTTTGTAGAGTTTGCAGGAAATCTGCGCGGTTTTGATTACGCGACTCTGTATGGCACATCGGTGGTTCTTGCCAACGCTGAACTGCGCGTGCCGCTCGTTCGTGCGCTGACCGGCAGCCCGATAGCCTCAAACTTTTTCAGGAATATGCAGCTTACTGCTTTCTATGACATTGGCTCAAGCTGGTCCGGAAAACCTCCGTTTAATGCTACCGAGTCTGTCAGGTCCAGAGTGGTTCCTACCACTACGACGGGCAGTCCGTTCGTAGTCAAGATTGATGAGTACCTGAACCCCTGGCTTTACAGCTACGGTTTCGGCTTCCGGTCCATGATGTTTGGATACTACCTTAAGTTTGATCTTGCGTGGCCGGTTGAAAATTATATTGTTAAGAATCCGCGCCTGCATGTTACCCTCGGATTTGATTTTTAGTCTGCAGTGTTACTTTGGATATTAATCCGAAGCACCTAGTCCATCCGAGCTCTGCCACTTTCTGCACCCTTATTTGTCCTGCTCATCCATTGATATAAGATTACTCTGTTTCTTTCAAATCATGGTTGGTAGATTTGATATATTAAATGGAACAGGCAACCGAGACTTATCAGTTCAAACTCAACGAAGCTCAGTCTGAGCTTATCCCTGTTTCATGGGTAGGTCGCGATGCTTTTCCCCTGACAGATCTTCCTGCTGAACCAGAGTATTTTCATAAGTGGGGTGAATTCATGGCGCCGTTCTCTTCTGATACAATTTCTCTTCACGAAGTTTATATTGATACCCGTATTGAGGGGTGGTATTTGCTGTGGATTGGAAATATGGTAGAGGAGTGGGAATATAAAGTAGTAGCCTGGACACCGCGGGTAAACGGGGATTCAATGGTAAAGGCCGGATATCGTATGTTCACTAAAGTTGCCAAAACCATTGATGATTTTTTGGCTTTAGAGAATGCCGTTGAAACAGATACTGATTATTCAACACAGATATTTGCTTCGGAGCGTTGCCAGGTAGTATTTTCTGCACTCCGCAATCTGGGCTGAGTTTTTTCTCCCAATTACTTTTCATTTTCTTTGATAGGTAATTTCCACTGTGATTGTTGACCTTATTATTCCTGCGCTCAACGAGGAGCATTCACTCCCTCTGCTGCTTAAAGCTATTGACCGTAGAATCATAAGGGATATAATTGTAGCAGATAATGGTTCCACGGATGGAACAGCCGTCATTGCAACTGATTCAGGGGCTACTGTAATCCATGAAAACCGCCGCGGTTATGGTTTTGCCTGCATGGCGGGAATAAATTACTGCAGGGCCAAAAGTATTCCGCCGGAAGTTCTGGTTTTTATGGATGGTGATTTTGCGGATGATCCGGATGATCTGAAAAAAATTATTGAACCGATTGCCTTGAATGGTGCAGATCTTGTTATCGGTTCAAGGGTTTCAGGCACGCGCGAACGCGGATCGCTTACAATTCCACAATTGTTTGGCAACCAGCTTGCAGGTACGCTGATCCGGATTTTTTTTGGTGTCAGGTTTACGGATCTGGGTCCATTCAGGGCCATCAGACTTTCAAAGCTTGTTGAAATGAATCTGCAAGAGATGACTTACGGGTGGACTGTGGAAATGCAGCTGAGGGCTGCGGGAATGAAGATGAACTGTGTGGAACTGCCTGTTCACTATCGTAACAGATACTCCGGAACCTCAAAAGTTTCAGGTACACTGAAAGGTACTATCCTGGCGGGATACAGGATTTTGTTTGTTGTCTTCAGGTTTGTTTTCCTGAGGTAGTTTTCTTTTTTACTTCAGCTTACTTTTGGAGACTATGCAATGGTCGATATGGATCCTGATTCCTTTTGTTTTGTATTCTGCCGGAATGTTGTATTTGTTTATGTTCAGTCTTGTACAACTGGATCTTTTATTAATAAGTATTATCTGCCGAATTCGTAATGAAAATTTCAAAAATCCAGATTATGAGTACTTGCCGGTTGTGACCATCCAATTACCGGTTTACAATGAAAAATTTGTGGTGGAGAGGTTGCTTGAGGCTGTTGTGGTATCAGATTATCCTGCGGAAAAGCTGGAAATTCAGATCCTTGACGATTCCAATGATGAGACAGTTACTCGGATTGATGAGTGGGTACTTTCAAAAAAGGGCAAACCTATTCCGCACGTCAGCATTGTCCGGAGAGGCAACAGAAACGGATTTAAGGCCGGAGCACTGCAGGAAGGGTTACTTCATTGCAAGGGGAGTTTCATTGCAATATTTGATGCTGATTTTGTGCCTCCGACTGACTTTCTTAAAAAAGTCTTGCATCATTTTCAAAATGAAAAGGTTGGTGCAGTTCAAACCAGGTGGGGTCACCTCAATGAAAATCAGAATCTCCTTACACGCCTCCAGGCTTTCGGACTGGATGCTTATTTTACCATTGAGCAGCCGGCGAGATATTGTTCTGACAGTTTTCTAAATTTTAACGGTACAGCCGGTGTATGGCGAAAGTCCTGTATTGAAGATGCGGGTGGCTGGAGTGCTGATACACTTACGGAGGATCTTGACCTTAGCATCAGGGCCCAACTGAAAGGATGGAGAATTATTTATGATGGTTCTGTGATTTGTCCTGCTGAACTGCCTGCTAATCTTGCTTCGGTTATTACTCAGCAGCAACGATGGAACAAGGGCGGTGCTGAAACTGCGCGTAAGCTGACGGGTTCTGTCCTTCGGTCAGATGAATCCTTCAGAAAAAAAATCCATGCATTTTTTCAACTTGGGGCCAGTTCAGTTTTTCCTGCATTATTTATTGCTGCCGTTTCAAGTTTGTTTTTTTTGTTGCCAAATGAAAAAAATTCTTTTCAACCTCAGGTGTTCAGAGGTGAAGGTTCATTTGCCGGGCTTTTTACAATTGCGCTTTTTTATATTGCTTCAGGAATAAAAAATAAACAACCCTTTCTGAGCCTGTTGCCTACTTTTTTAATTCTTAACATGGGGTTATCAAGGCTTCATGCCATTTCAGTGTTATCGGGATGGTTCGGAAAGAAATCTCCGTTCATCCGGACACCAAAAGTCTCTGCGTTTCAAACAGGTTATTCAAATGATCGGAAAAGCAGGAGTGGTATGTCCGAAGGGTTTTTCGGGATAATATTTTTAGCCGCATTCGTAACCGGAATTATGACAGGAAACCATAGTTTTCTGATGCTTCATCTTATGATGTCCTGCGGGTTATTGTGGGTATCTGTTCTTCTGCTACAAGGGAAATGAACTTAAAAGAGAAAAATTTAAAACTTCTGTTTTGGACTTTAGTGGTATGGTCACTGGTTTGTTATGTGATGCAGGGGTATATGCTGCAACGGCATCAGACAACTCAGTTGTTGATTTC
>JBMTCO010000030.1:0-22091 GCA_049430945.1 Cyclobacteriaceae bacterium | reverse complement strand
AAAAAATTTCCCTGAAAGCTCAGGCAGATCAGCAGAATATCCCGTCAGCATGATGAAAAGGCAGCATATGGCAACAAACATTCTCATCTTAAAAAAAGTAAAATCGGAATTTTTGAATATTTACCTCTCCGTCCATGGGAGAGTCTTTTCACTTCGCTGCGAATTTAACTACATTAAAAACTTAAATCTTAATACTTATGAATTTCAGATGGTGTCTTTTTATTCTGATCCTGACTGCTCCGGTATTTGATACCCCGGCCCAGTCGATAGACCCTAAGTACTACAACAACCTTAAATGGCGAAATGTAGGCCCGCTTCGTGGTGGTCGTTCACTAGGAGCAACCGGTAGTCCGGGTCGCCCGCTTGAATATTATTTCGGAGCTACCGGCGGCGGACTATGGAAAACAACGGATGGCGGTCAGGAATGGTTCCCCGTGACAGACGGACAAATTTCAAGTTCATCCATTGGTGCGGTGGCAGTGGCCGAAACCAATCCTGATATTGTTTTTATCGGCGGCGGTGAAACTGAATTGAGAGGCAGCATCACCCAGGGTGACGGTGTTTATAAGTCAATTGACGGTGGTAAGACCTGGAGGCATATGGGCCTTAAAGAAACTCAGGCGATTTCCAGAATACGGATTCATCCGACCAATCCTGATATTGTTTATGTTTCAGCCCTTGGCCATCCTTATGGTGAAAATGAAGAGCGTGGTGTATTTCGTTCCACCGATGGGGGCAACACCTGGAAAAAAGTTTTGTATGTAAGTCCACGTGCCGGAGGTGCGGATCTTATTATTGATCGCAAAAATCCAAAAACCATCTATGCCTCCTCCTGGCAGGTATATCGCAAAACCTGGAAAATGTGGGGCGGTGGACCTGATTGCAAATTATGGAAGTCTGTGGATGGTGGTGATACCTGGATTGACCTCACCCGTAATCCCGGTATGCCTGCAGGCCCCATCGGAAAGATTGGCGTTACAGTTTCACCGGTTGATCCCAATCGACTCTGGGCTATTGTGGAAGCAAATGACGGCGGGGTTTACCGTTCTGACGATGCAGGGTGGTCATGGAAAAAAGTAAACGACGAACGCAAGCTTCGTCAGCGTGCCTTTTATTATTCAAGGATTTATGCAGACCCAGTTGATAAAGACGCAGTCTATTGTCTGAATGATGATTTTTTTAAATCCACCGACGGAGGAGTCACATTTGACCAGGAGATTCAGGGACCGCACGGAGATTATCATGATCTGTGGATTGATCCCAATAATCCGCTGCGAATGATTACTGCGGATGACGGGGGCGGAAGTATTTCTGTAAACGGCGGTAAGACATGGACAGAACAGGATTATATCACCACGCAGTTGTATCATGTTACTGTCACCAATGATATACCTTATCATATCGCAGGTGCGCAACAGGATAACAGCACCTTGGCCATACCGAATGAAGGATGGGATTATATGCAGGCCGGAGGCCCTAATCATGGATGGTATTATGAAGTGGGCGGCGGCGAAAGCGGTTATATAACCCAGCACCCGACCAACAATGATATTTTCTATGCCGGCAGTCAGGGTGCTTTGCTTACAAGGTATGATCGAAGCAACGGACAAATCCGGGACATTCAGGTGTATCCCAGATTTTTTTCCGGAGAACCTTCCAGTGCGCTGCCTGAACGCTGGCAGTGGACCTATCCCATAGTTTTTTCTCCAAAAGATCCCAAAATTTTGTTCACCTGCTCACAACATGTATGGAAAACTACTAATGACGGCCAGAGCTGGGAAAAAATCAGTCCGGATCTGACTTACGCCGATCCTGAAACGCTTGGACCTACCGGTGGGGAGATAACCAAAGACATGAATGGTCCTGAAATTTATGCGACCGTTTATGCACTCGCTCCTTCATATCATGATGTAAATGTGATCTGGGCAGGATCGGATGACGGACGCATTCACATAACTCGCGATGGCGGAAAGAGCTGGAAAGAAATTACACCTAAGGAAATTCCTAAGCATTCCGTAATCAGTATCATTGATGAATCCCGGCATGCTGCCGGAACAGTAACAGTTGCCGTTTACCGGTATCAGGTGGATGACCGTAAGCCATATATTTTCAGAACAACCGATTACGGTAAGTCCTGGACTAAGATTATCAGTGGAATCCATAACGAGCACTTTGTGCGTGCTGTGCGTGAAGACCATATCCGGCCAGGATTACTTTTTGCCGGAACCGAGCATGGAGTTTATGTTTCATTTAATGCCGGAGCTTTATGGCAACCACTTCAGCTTAATCTTCCGGATACGCCTGTGCGTGATCTGGTTGTAAAGGATAACGATGTGGTACTTGGAACCCATGGCCGAGGATTCTGGGTTCTGGATGACATTCAGCCTCTCAGGGAAATTGATACTGAAACTGTAAAACAACAGGCCATCTTTTATAAGCCGGCAGATGCTTATCGCGGAATCGGTAATGCTGTTTTCCAGTATTATCTCGAAAACCAGGCTGATACTGTTAAAATTGAAATACTTGATGCAGCCGGAAAAACTGTGACCATATTTACCGGAACTCAGCCTAAATACAAATCAGATCCTAATGTTCCATACTGGGATCGGAAGCCTAATCCCCCCGTAACTGCCAAAGGCCTGAATACATTTTCATGGAATCTGAGATATCCGGGTGCAACAGTGTTTGATGGTATGATTCTTTGGGGAGCCCGTCCGCAAAACGGACCTAAAGCACCAACCGGAAAATATCAGGTTAGGTTTACTGCAGCAGGTTACAGTAAGACCTATGACTTCAATGTAAAACTCAATCCGAATTTTAAGGGTGTAACGGATGCAGATCTTAAAGAGGCTTTTGATCTTGGCATTAAGATCAGAGACCGGGAGACTCAGGGCAATGAAGCGGTGATACGCATCCGCAAAATCCGTGAGCAACTGAATGACCGAACTTCAAAAAACAACGACCCTTCACTTGCATCGCTGGCCAAAGATCTGGATGCTAAGATCACTGTGATTGAGGAGGCATTGTATCAAACCAAAAACCGCAGTGGCCAGGATCCTCTGAATTTTCCTATCAGGCTTGGCAACCGGATTTCTGCAGTTCGCAGGAGTCTTGAAACCGGTGATGCGCGTCCTACAGCAGGAGCCTACCAGGTTTTCTCCGAATTAAGTAAGGAGCTTGACGCTCAGCTGGCGCAGTTGAATAATGTTCTTACTTCCGGACTTCCGGCAATAAACAAAAGGCTTTCTGAGCTTTCTCTTGGGGAGATCAGGTAGTTCAAGCTGATTATTATAAGTGGCCCCGGCAAATCTTTTGTCGGGGCTATTTTTTTGCAGTATAACCGAATCAGCAGAATCCGGCTTCAAAATCCCGGTTTAGCCTGATAAAACCCAGCATAAAACTCTTGTCTAAACCCATTCTATTATTACTTTTGCAGCCCCTGAATTGATTTTTACCTGCCCGGGTGGTGAAATTGGTAGACACGTACGTTTGAGGGGCGTATGGCGCAAGCTGTGCTGGTTCGAGTCCAGTCCCGGGCACCAGGTTTAAAATTGCCGAAGTGGTGGAATTGGTAGACACGCACGTTTCAGGGGCGTGTGGCGTAAGCTGTGCGGGTTCGAGTCCCGCCTTCGGTACAGAGGCAGCAATCAGGCTGCCTTTTTTTATTGCTCAGAATTCCCCGCTTCTTGGCCCGGCTTTGAATTTTTCTAAGCAGTGTTTTTACTACAAATTTTCCGTTAAACCACTGTCTCATTTAAAATCCGACAGAAGCAGTTTTACATCCGGGAAATAATTTGCACAGTCCTGAAAATGACGCATTCATTTAAAAGTATATCTAAAAAGTATATACCTTTGGATTTAAATAATCCAATGAAAAATCTTTCTTTAAAACTGGAGGATGACATCTTCCGGGAAACTGAGGCCATTCTTAAAAAAATCCATAAAACCCGGAATCGCTACATTAATGAAGCAGTTCGGTTTTACAATACGCTTCATAAACGGCGAATTATCGCAAAACAATTGGCTAAGGAGTCTAAAATGGTTGCCGTGGATTCAATGAAGGTGCTATCAGAATTTGAAAAATTTCAGGATGACCATCAGGCAATTTGAAATTTGGATGGCCAATCTAAATCCCGGAAAAGGCACAGAGCCGGGTAAAACAAGGCCTGTCGTAATTGTTCAAACGGACCTCCTGAATCAATTGCATCCCTCAACAGTCATATGTCCTGTTACCACTAATGTTAAGCCGGATTCTGAAATCCTGAGGTTACATCTAAATAAAAAACCCTCCGGACTGCTTAAGGAGGGCGATATCATGATTGATCAAATAAGAGCAATTGATAACCGAAGATTGATTCGTCGTGTCGGAGTCCTCACGCCAATGCAGGCGCGGTCAGTAAAAGAAAATTTAAAATGCATTTTAGATCTGATTTGAGAAGTCTTTCATGTTGTCCTCCTCCAATACCTTCTTTGCCCTTTCCACATCTTTATCAAAAACATGTAATCTGATCCCGGAAAAACCTGCTCTGGTAAAGGGATACAGTGAGCCCATATTTTCCTCAGTAAGAAAACACGGAATATCAAAAGCATCCAGTTTTGATTTAGCAAGTCCTGCCATGGCCGGCGTGTCAAAAGTTTTGATAACAATGATTTTGTCTTCTGCTTCCATAAATCAAATGTACCATTTTGTGTTCTGAAGCGCTGCCCTTAAATTGCTTCAAAGATTAATTCTGATGAAAAGAATAGTGGTTGATATGGATGATGTGATGGCAGATGCCACCGGACAGTTACTGACTTATTATCATAAAGAGTTTGGCGTTGAATTGTCCCGCGATCATCTTAATCACAAGGATGAATTGCAGGCATTCCCGGAGGCTCATCAGAAGACAGTCTATGAATTCACTTTTCGGATGGATTTTTTCAGGACTATGACGGTAAAGGATGATTGTGTCCGGGTGATGGAGCGACTTAATAAGGAGTTTGAGGTGTTCATAGTATCCTCAGCCATGGAGTTTCCAAATTCACTGTCAGAGAAATTTGCCTGGCTGCAGGAACATTTCCCTTTTCTTCACTGGAAACAATTTGTATTCTGTGGAAGAAAATCAATCGTTCACGGAGATTATATGATTGATGACCTCCCGCATAATCTGGAAGGTTTTAATGGTGAAAAACTTTTGTTCTCCGCACCCCATAATATGCAGTTCAATTCATTCCGCAGAATCAATAATTGGCAGGAAGTTGAAAAATACTTTTTCCCGACTTAATCAGTCTCTAGTCCTTTCTGATCACCTTACCGCCCTTCATTACAAATCTGACTTTTTTCAGCAGATTAATATCCTGCAGCGGGTCGCCGGGTACCGCCACGAGGTCTGCGAACTTTCCGGCTTCAATCGTGCCGATCTCACTTTGCTTTCCCAATGCCTCCGCTGCAAGTCCCGTTCCGGCATTGATCGCCTGAATAGGAGTCATGCCTACACGAACCAGCTCTGAAAATTCATTTGCAGAATACTCCGGCATTGTTCCACCCAGGTCAGTGCCAACCAACACCTTCACGCCTGATTTAATGGCTTTGCCAAGCATCTGCTCAAATCCGGCAGTGTGCTTTTTTGTGAGCTCAATTGCTTTGCTCAATGCGACACTGTTTTCATTGAATTCCATAAACCACTTTCCGATACTCAGCGTAGGCACAAGATAAGTTCCCCGTTCGGCCATCAGCCTGATTCCTTCATCATCCATGAAACTGCCGTGTTCGATGGTCTTTGCTCCGGCCCTGACTGACATCTTAATCGCTTCTGCTGAATGGGCATGAGCCATCACCGGAACATCACGCCGGTGCGCCTCTTCAATGGCGATGGTAAGTTCTTCCTGACTGAAGTGAACATTTTCCGGATTATCACCGGCAGTCATGAATGCGCCGGAGACAAGTAGTTTGATCCAGTCGCTGCCATATTTGATTTCATTGCGTATTGCTTTCCGCATTTCATCAACTCCGTCAACCACCAGTCCGTCAACCTTTACCCCGCTCTGTTCAGGCGAAAAGAAATTAATATCGCCGCCTCCGCCGGTAACTGATATCCAATGGCCTGCTCCATAAATTCTTGGGCCTTCAAACATGCCTTTATTGATGGCATTCCTCAGGTCAAAGTGTGCAAAGCCTACATCAAGGTCTCCGGGAATGCGGATGGTAGTCCAGCCCGCACGAAGCAACCCCTGAACATTACTCAGTCCCTGCAAAGCTTTGGCAGCGGAGGAATTTTTCAGATGATAGGTCTGGTAATCATCATCGCCGTCACCGAGCGGATGGCAATGCATATCTATGAACCCCGGCATCAGGGTTTGATCAGATAAATCTATGATCCTCGCTCCGGCAGGTATCACCGACTTGTCGCCTATGGCGGCAATTTTCTCACCGCGGATTACTATAACCTTTGCATTTAAAGGTTTTTGACTTTTGCCGTCGATAATCTGGCGACAGATAATGGCTGTGGATTCAGTTTGCTGGGCTTGAGTCGTAAAAATCAATGCCGACAGCAACAAAACAGTTAAACTCAGCGTTTTAGGCATGTTGTTAAATTGAGATGCTGAATCTAAATGGTTTAAATTTTCTTTCATAGTAAATTTTCAATCTTCCCAAATGACAATGTCAAAAATCAAATTTCTCCTTTATGTAGTACCTTTTATCTGGATAGGATGTTCAGGAGATGAAGATCCCGGTATCAGCGAAAAGACCTTCAGTTATACATGGGAAACAGATAATGAAGGATGGGAAGCCGGTTATGCTGATTATCCTTCGAATCTCAGTCTTCAGGATAGTCTGGAACTCTATGCAATGTCCTATGGTCACAGATCGCTTCCGGCTGAAATTCAGCCCGCTCAAAAAGGAATATTGCTCGCGGGTGCAAACCGCAGCGATGATTTGTTTATGTATCTCTTTAAAAAGATAGAAGGACTTAACCCTGACTTTACCTACCGGGCAGATTTTGAAATTGAGATTGCATCCAATGCTCCGACCAATGCTGTTGGTATTGGAGGCGCCCCCGGTGAATCTGTATTCCTTAAAGCCGGGATCGTGGAGTTTAAGCCTGATGTTATTCTTGAGACTGATAACTGGTATCGTATGAACCTTGATAAAGGCAATCAGTCTGTTGCCGGATCAGATATGGTTAATGTTGGAAACGCAGGAGTCAAGGATGATTTAGAAGGATATGAGCTCATTGTGAGAAAGAACAGCGTACCTGTTCAGTTCAGACCTGATGCTGATGGTAATGCCTGGATTATTGTTGGTTCTGACAGCGGATTTGAGGGACTTACAGCGCTTTACTATGCCTCACTTAAGGTTGCTGTCAAAAAAATTTAAGAGAAATTGAACTGCAGAATGACTGTTAGGCGGTTCGGAAAAGGCAAAGCATGTAAGGTTCCGGTAATTTTTCAACAAAATCCGGATAACTTATCCATTGTGAGGATAAAGACTACCGGCCTATGAATGAGTGAAGGATGGCCGGTAAAATATTTTTAGTTCGGTGAAGATCTATAGAAAGTGTTTAAGGTATTGTGTCAGTATTTTTTATTGTTCTCTGAAGTCTGAAATCGGTGGTTTTCAGATTGTGAAAATACCACCCTGTGACCGGACTCCATTGGACGAAATCATTCCATAAATAAAACCTCTGTGACCGGATGCACATACACATCAGGGGTAGAGCAGGGCTTGTTAATCCCTGCAACCATACGGGTTGAGAAGTTGGCTGGTATTACTCCGGCTACACTTCTTCAGCTAAGCATACAGAATTCAACCCATATACTTTTATTGGCATGTATCGGTCACACCTTTCCTTAAAGAAAGGCTCTGAATCGTCTGAATTCGCTAAAAATCAGTTAAACTGATAGCGATCGGTGCTTGAAAGTGATCCGTAAGAACGCTCCAGCTCCGGATTGTAAGTCTTCTGTGACTTCGGACGCTTAACCACATTGAATGATAAAGTGATTACGGCTACGATAACAAGTATGATGGCTTTTGTTTTCATGATCTATACTGTTTAAGATGATTAGTTATTGCAATTTCCGCCGAACTGGCACTTGTCATTTGAATTCCCGGTCTGAGGGCGTACCTCTTCTTCGGCACATGCCATAAGAAATGCAGACACAACAGTAACAAGAGCGAGTTTTTTCAGTACGTTTTTCATAGAAGTTTTGTTTTTTTGGTTTATGATAAATTTTGGTTTCAAATGGTTTGTCGTTTCCGACAATGCAAACCTAAATACACACTGATCCTCGCCCTGAATCAAATCCCAACCCCTTATTACCCGTGTACTATATTGAAAGTAAAAGTCTAATGATAAGGTGTATATTACTGTTAATCAGTGCTTTATCATTTTCACGGGTAAACGGCCAAAATAACCTAGATTCACTGGAAGCAAGGCTTCCTGAGGCACAGGGCAAAGAGCGCTGGGACATTAGCTATAAGTTGTTTGTTGCAAACCTCGAGGTGAGCAATAAAAAGGCACTTTTCTATACAGAAATCAATTATGAAGAGGCTTTCAGACTCAAAGACACCATGAAAATGGTGATGTCGGCCAATGCCAGAGGGTTTGTGCTTTTCAAGATGGGTAAGTTCAAGGAGGCAAACCGTGACTTTAACACGGGACTTCAGCTCGCAAAAATTCAGGAGCAAAAGAAGACTGCAGATGAAAAGGCTTACCGGACTCAGCGGAAGTATATAATTAATAATCAGGCTGTGTTATACTCTGAGGGGGGTAAATACTATGAAGCACTCGAATCTAATTTTGAAAGCCTCAAGATCCGGGAATCAGACAAGGATACCATGGGCATTGCTGTTTCTCTCAATAATATTGGTATTAATTACAGGCAGCTTGGCGATTATGAAAATGCACGCTCGTATTTCAGGCAATCCTACGACCTCCAGCTCAAGGGGAAGATTGATGATGACAATGAATTGCGACTGATAAATCTGGCTGATGTAAGTAATGAGTTGGGTCAGTATGACGCCACCAAGCAATACATTCAGCAAATCCTTAAACAATGCGTAGGACGATGCGAGCCCAGGTTTTTTGCCATGTCATATCATGCATACGGATTGGCATTCATGTACACCGGTGGGTTTAAAGAAGCCGAGGAAAATCTTTTGAAAGCACTCAAGATCTGGCAGGAAATGAATTCATGGGAACAGATCAAGGAACTGACGACGATAGCAGAACTTAAATATCTTCAGGGTGACTACCGAATAGCACTTGAATATCTCGAAGACAGCGAATCGCTTGGCCAGGAAACAGATTTGTATGAATACCAGCTCGGTAATTATAAGCTGTATGCTCAGATCTATAAGAAACTTGGTGACTACAGGCTTTCATCAGAGTATCAGGAAAAATATATGGAGATCTATAAATCCATATACAGTACTGATCTGATCCGTAATGTTGCAAGGCTTCAGACAAAATATCAGGAACAGGAAAATCTTGCAACCATTGAACGGCAGGGCAACGAGCTGGTGGTTACAAAATATAAGCTGGATGCTCAAAGGAGTCAGGCGATTTTCTTTTCCATTGTTTCCCTCATCATCGGAGGACTAGTATTCATTCTATGGCGCTTCAGTCTGGCGCAGCAAAAACTTAATCGTCAGTTACGCACGGCCAAAGAAACCATTGAAAAACAGAATAACGAACTCACCGATATCAATCGCAACCTTGACAAGCGAATTCTTGAAAAGACGGACGAACTGGTCATGGCTAATATTTCGCTCCAACGTTCCAACGATGAACTGGATAACTTCATTTATAAAACATCTCATGATATCCGTGGTCCGCTGGCCAGTCTTAAGGGCATTGCCAGCCTTGCGCTGATAGAATCAAAGGATGAAGAGGTCACCAAGTATATCAGAATGCTTGATCAGACTGCTGAAGGACTTATCCGCATTCTTACCAGACTGGTTTCCATCAGCCAGATCACGCATGCCAAGCTTCAACCTGCTCCGATAGAATTCAGAAGTCTGATCTCGGAGGTAATTACCATACAGAACAAAAGGGGATTATCTCAGAAAATCCGTATTGATCAGCAGATACAAATTGGCGTTCAGCTTAATTCAGATCGGATGCTGATCAGTATTATCCTGGAAAACCTGATGGACAATGCAGTGAAATTTCAGAATACCTCTGAACGCATTGAGCCATTTGTGAGAGTGGAGGTAGAGCAAACAGTTGAGGGAATCAAAATAAGTGTGATTGATAATGGTATTGGCGTGGATAAGTCGAGTGCCGACCGGATCTTCCAGATGTTTGTCCGCGGATCAGAAAAATCAGGAACCGGCGGTCTCGGTCTTTACCTCAGCAGACTGGCGGCTGAGAAACTCGGGGGAAGAATATCTCTGAACACAACCGCAGAAAAGTGGACTGAATTCAGGGTAATTCTGCCGGCAGATCTGAACATAATCCTTGAAGAGCGCCGCCAGCAGGAGATTCAGAGAGAAATGGAGAAAATGTTGATTGCCTCTAAAAAAGGTAACGCTACCCCTGAATCCTGATTATTTTTGCGCCATATGTCAAAACAAGAACCAAGGCGAATTACCATTACCTCTGCACTTCCTTATGCAAACGGGCCCAAGCATATTGGCCACCTGGCCGGTGCCTACATCCCGGCCGATGTTTATGCGCGCTATAACCGCATGCAGGGAAGAGATGTTCTGTTTGTCTGCGGAAGCGATGAGCATGGAACAGCAATACCCAACCAGGCGCTGAAGGAGCAAACAACTCCTCGCGCGATCATTGATAAATACCACAGGCTGATCCTTGATTGCTTTAATAAACTCGGAATTTCATTTGATATCTACCATCGCACAAGCGAATCGATCCATCATCTTACTGCTCAGGAATTTTTTCTCAGACTTCATGAAAAAGGACTTATGGTTGAGGAAACTTCAGAGCAATACTATGATGAGCAGACACAAACATTTCTGGCCGACCGATACATCATTGGTACTTGTCCAAAGTGCAAACATGATCATGCCTATGGCGATCAGTGCGAAAAGTGTGGAAGCACCCTGAGTCCTTCTGAACTTATTAATCCGCGTTCTGCTTTATCAGGAAATCCTCCAGTACTGCGCCCTACAAAACACTGGTATCTGCCTTTAGCTGATTGGGAGAAATGGCTCAGAGAATGGATTCTGGAATCACACAGGTCAGACTGGAAGTCAAATGTGTACGGTCAGTGCAAGTCCTGGATTGATGCCGGGCTTCAGTCACGGGCTATGACCAGAGATCTGGATTGGGGCATTAAAGTTCCTTTGCCGGATGCTTCCGGTAAGGTTCTTTATGTTTGGTTTGATGCACCGATCGGTTACATCAGTGCTACGCGTGCGTTCTTTGATGAACTGGCATCAGATCAAAGAGTATTCGCAACCCCGCAGCGGGACTTCGGTAGGGTGAATGCTGAAGACTGGAAAAAATACTGGCAATCTGACGATACCCGTCTGGTGCATTTCATCGGAAAAGACAACATAGTTTTCCACTGCATCATTTTCCCGGTTATGCTGCATGCTCATGGTGATTTTATTGTGCCCGAACAGGTTCCTGCAAATGAGTTTATGAACCTAGAAGGAGAGAAGATGTCCACGAGCAGAGGCTGGTCTATTGAAATGCATGAATTCATTGAAGATTTTCCTGACAAGACGGATGAACTAAGGTACTGCCTGCTGACCAATTTACCGGAGACCAAAGACAGTGAGTTTACCTGGAAGGATTTTCAGGCAAAAAACAACAATGAGCTGGTGGCCATTCTTGGCAACTTTGTGAACCGGGCACTGGTCCTCACTGAAAAGAATTTTGAGGGTCGCGTTCCTTCCTGTGGGTCCTTACAACAAATTGATCAGCAGCTTCTGGAGGATATGCAAAAGTATCCACAGCGCATTGCTGAAGCGATTGAAAGTTATCGTTTCCGGGAAGCAACTGCGCTGATGATTGATCTCGCAAGATCCGGTAACAAATACCTGGCCGATACAGAACCATGGAAGCTAATTAAGACAGACCCTGTGCGGGTCGGGACTATTTTGAATATCGCACTGCAGGTTTCTGCTTCTCTGGCGGTCCTTACCGAACCATTCCTTCCTCGCACCGCTGCAAGCCTGAAAAAGATGATGAACATGAAAGATCAATCTTGGGGAGCAGCTTCAAATACTTTGCTTGAAAACGGACATATTCTTGGAACAGCTGAATTGCTGTTCCGGAAAATTGAGGATGATGTGATTGAAGCACAGAAACAAAAACTCATTAACAGGGCTGCAGCTATGACGCCAAAAGAAATTCAGGTTCCTGCCGCAAAAGATCAGATTCAGTTTGATGACTTTGCGAAAATGGACATACGGGTTGCAACGGTGCTTGCGGCAGAAAAAGTTGAAAAATCAAAGAAACTGCTCAAACTCCGACTGAATACCGGGCTCGATGAGAGAACTGTGATGAGTGGGATTGCAGAACATTTTCAGCCTGAAGATCTGATCGGTAAACAAGTTACAATCCTTGCAAACCTGGCACCCCGAAAAATCATGGGCGTTGAATCACAGGGAATGATCCTCATGGCAGAAGACAGTGAAGGAAATCTCAGGCTCTTGAATCCTTCTGCTCCTGTGAACCCGGGCTCAACAGTATCCTGATATCAGGGAGCGTTCAGTCATTGAACCGGTTCATGGCTCTTTCCAGTCCTTCAGTACAGAAGGACTTTACCATTTCAATGGCTTTGTCCATTGCCGGAACAAGCCCATCCATTTCCTCACGGTTAAAATTGCTTAGGACAAAATCTGACTGTTTGCCTTTAGGAAAATCATTACCTATACCGAACCGAAGTCTCGGGTAATCCTGACCACCCAGGATCTCTTCAATATTGCCAAGACCATTGTGGCCTGCTGAACTTCCACGGGGTTTCATGCGCAGTTTTCCAAAAGGGAGTGCCAGATCATCGATGATAATCAGAAGGTTTTCTTTCGGAATTTTCAGTTCATTCATCCAGTAGGCCACTGCCTTACCGCTCAGATTCATATAGGTGTTTGGTTTGATCAGATGAATCTGCCGGCCTTTAAATCTGAACTCCGCTTTATCTGCAAGCCGCATGGTTTTAAATCCTGATTTTTCAAGATCGGCAAGCCGGTCCAGAATAAGGAAGCCAATATTATGTCTGGTCAGTTCGTATTCTGCCCCCGGATTCCCCAGGCCGGCGATAAGGTATTTCATTTAGTGCTGGCGCTTAATCAGATTCAAATTTAAGCGGATTGATGAGGGCAAAAAAAACCCGGCTAGAGCCGGGTTTTTGAGGAAATTCAGAATTCCGGAATTTATTTCTTTCCGGCATCTTTCTTGGCAGCATCGCCACCGGCAGCAGGAGCAGCACCTTCTGCAGGTGAAGCTGTAGCCTGGGCAGCTTTTGCAGCAGCTTCCTCCGCAGCCAGCTTGGCAGCACGGGGAACTTCAACCGCAGCGACTGCAGACTGATGCGGGTCAAGAAACTCCAATCCGGGGTATTTCATATCACCAACTTTAATAGCGTGGTGGAAATCAAGCTCAGAAACATCAACATCAATGTGATCAGGCATATCTTTTGGAAGACCTGAAACAGTCAGAATGGTGCGCTTCTGAATAAGTGCGCCGCCTTTACTTACTCCGGGAGCCTGACCAACCAGACGGGCAGGAATCTTCATTTTGATTTTGCGGTCATCCTGAATTCTCAGAAAATCTGCATGAAGCAGCATTTCACTCACCGGATGAAAATCCACATCCTGTAAAATAGCCTTACATTCTTCACCTTCAATGTTCAGGTGAACAAAGTGAGCCTCGTTGGTGTACACCAGCTCGCGGAAAAGAATCATCGGAGAGTGAAAATGAATCTGGTCAGACCCTGTTCCGTAAAGAACGCAGGGTAGGTTACCCTCCGCACGGAGCTGTCTTGATTCAGACTTACCGAGATTTGCTCTGCGATACCCTATAATCTCAATCGTCTTCATAATTGGTTTGTTTGGTTAAAAAAATAAAAATTAAAGTTTGATGAACAGCGAGCTGATGGACTCGTGGTCATGAATTTTGCGGACGGCCTTGCTGATCATGGTGGCTACAGAAAGTACCTTGATTTTTGAGCTGGGTCTTCTGAGAGGCATTGTATCGGTAACTACCAATTCTTCAAGAACAGATCCTTCAATATTTTCATAGGCATTACCGGACAGAACCGGATGACTGCACATAGCCCGGACAGATTTAGCTCCTTTTTCTTTAAGAAGTAAAGCCGCCTTACAGATTGTTCCGGCAGTATCTGCAAGGTCGTCAACCAGGATAACGTCTTTACCTTCAACTTCACCGATCAGGCGCATGGACTCAATCTTGTTGGCTTCCTTACGATACTTGTCACAAACGGCCAGATCCGTCTCAAAAATTTTGGCATAGTTGCGGGCACGCTTGATCCCACCAACATCAGGGCTGGCAAACATCAGATTTTCCAGGCCAAGTGATTTGATGTAGGGAACAAAAATGTAGGAAGCATATAAATGATCCAGCGGAATGTCAAAAAAACCCTGAATCTGATCCGCATGCAAATCAATCGTCATAATCCTGTCTGCACCGGCTGCTGAAATCAGGTTTGCAATCATCTTGGCTGCAATGGCTACGCGGGATTTATCTTTTCTGTCCTGACGTGCGTAGCCGAAATAGGGGATGATTACATTAACATTTTCGGCACTTGCCCTCTTGGCTGCATCAATGAGCAGAAGAAGCTCCATAAAATTATCAGCCGGAGCAAAGGTGCTCTGAACAATAAAAACATCATGCCCGCGGACTGATTCACCGATCTGAGGAGAAATTTCCCCGTCACTGAACTGGCGATAATCCACTTCTCCCAGCGGTTCGCCATAAGCATTGGCGACCTTTTCGGCCAGATAGACCGAAGCTCGGCCTGAGAAAAGTTTGACTGCCATTCTTTTAAAAATTCCGGTGGTACGGAATTGTTTTTACAATAAACTCAAAACCAATTTGTTGCCCCACTAGGACTCGAACCTAGACTGACAGAATCAAAATCTGCTGTGCTGCCATTACACAATGGGGCAAAACAACCTCTGAAAAAGGTGTGCAAAGGTAAAAGTTTTTGCCTATTTAAAAATTCCTATTTCTGTAAATTTCAAATGAAAAACGCGGTTTATGAGCTGAAAAAACAGATATTTATACTTCTAACCTATCCGCATTGGATTCAGACCATCAAATAACACCTGAAATAGGGGTTTCAATCGAGTATATGATTGCTGATCGTACTACCCTCGAGCCCCGGCCCCTTATCCGTGAACTTCTGGATTCCATGGGGGGGGGAGATCAAAAAATTTCTGCCGGTAAATCCCTTAAGTGGAAAGCGGGGTATCAGCCCCATATTTTCAGGATTTGTTCTGCATTTCCTCAGCTCAACCTTAATACACTGGAACATGCCATTGCCGATGAGCAAAAAATAATAAATCGTATCCTGGCCGAGAATGGGGCAATTTTATTGCCGGGTGGTATGCACCCGTTTATAAATCCATTTACCATCTCTACCCCCAAAAGTTCCGATCCTGTGGCAACTCTTTATGACCGGCTGTTTGACACCAGAGGTCATTCCTGGGTAAACCTTAGCAGAACATATGTAGAGTTCCCGTACCGCAATGAGGAAATGCTTCAGCGGCTGCAGGCTGCACTTCGGATCATACTGCCTATCATTCCGGCGTTATCTGCATCTTCTCCTATTGTGGAAGGAAAATTTTCAGGGAGAATTGATAATGGTATTCGTTACGCCAAAGCCCGTTACAATAAGTTTCCTGCCATCACCGGACAAATCATCCCTGAACCTTTTTATACGGAACGGAAGTATCATGAAATGGTACTTGATAAAATCAAAGCTCAGCTTGCCCCTGTAGACCCGGAAGGCCTGATTCACCCTGCCGCGATCAACTACAGAGGTGCAATTCCTGACTTTCAGGGAAAAAGAATGATTCTTCAGATTATGGAACCTCAGGAATGTGTGGCAGCGGACATGGCAATTGTAAAGCTTGTGCATGAGGCGGTACGCTTTATGATTGAAGAGCAAACCACAACCTTTGAGGGGCAGACTGCTGCACGAATGGAAATACTCACCGGCATACTTGACGATGTCACTGAAAATGGCCGTCATGCGGAGGTATATTCATCAGAATATCTGGGATTTTTCGGGCTGGATGAAGTATGCACCGTGGGTAACATCTGGAAACATCTCTTTCATAAACTTTCCACAGATCCTTTACGAACCCTTGCCATGTATGAAAAAGAGCTTTCTGTGATTCTGGAGCAAGGTCCGTTGTCGGAGAGAATTTTATCGGTGGTAGGAGAAAAACCCGGTACAGAAGAATTGATGTTTATGTGGCGCCGGTTAGGTGACTGCATGGATCAAAACAAATTACTGATCTTGTAAGATCTGCAGCAAAGTGCTGCAGCATTCATGATCAGATTAATCCGAAACTATTTTGAAATTATTTTTCAGTTCACCTCAACGGACCGTGGTGCATTCTTTATTTTAATTCCATTGCTGTTTTTTCTTTCCGGATGGCCGCGTTTATCGTTCTGGCTGTTTTCACCTCAACAAGATCCTCCCGGGTTTATAATACATGCCGATAGCCTGCTGGCACAACTTAATATTGATGAACTTAAAACAGACACGCTGCGACCCATTTTATTTGATCCAAATCAATTGTCAGCTGCAGGGTTTCAGGCGATGGGACTTGACAGTATGCTGGCATCCAGGATTATTCGTTACAGAGAAAAAGGAGGAAAATTCAGAAAGCCTGACGATCTCCTCCGTATATGGGGTATGGATACGGCAGACTGGAAAGTTCTCAGAAATTATATCCGAATTGCAGAGGATTCGGATCAAAAGCCTTCAGTATTTAAAAAAACTGCCCGCTCAGTTCAATATGACATCAACCTTGCCGACACGACCGATTTTGAGTCGGTCAAAGGCATAGGAAGCAAGATGGCGGCAAGAATTGTTAAATACAGGTCTGCGCTCGGCGGATTTGTCCGAAAGGAGCAACTATATGAGGTTTTTGATATTGATTCACTGGCTGTGTTTTCTATGGATAAATTCTTTATTGGTCCTGAATTTGTCCCCGATTATGTTGATCTGAACGGGGCAACTTATGAAGAACTTGAAGCGCACCCGTATTTGTCCCGTACTCAGGCAAAAGCAATTTTATTTTATCGCTACCAGCACGGGCCGTTTCAATCTCCTGAGGATGTTAGGAAAGTAAGATTGATGGATCAAAAAACACTTGAGCGGCTGATGCCTTACATCAGATTCAGTGTTCCCTGAACCGGACCATCAAGTTCCGGGTAGTGAAAGGGTTTGAATATATCCTCAGAATTTTTTGGCACGGATCTTCCTGTAATCTGTCTGCTGATGGTCCATGCTTCCATTTTTTCAGTTTCATAAGGTCGGCAAAGGGCGAGCACATCTTCCTTTGTCAGGTTTGGATTCAGCCAGTCAAGTTCATAAGCGCGTGGAAGTATGACCGGCATTCTCTTTTTACTGTTATGAATTTTTTCCATCAGGCTATTGGCTGCGGTAGTCAGAACGCTGTAAGTTCCTATGGTTTGGCCAGTGATATTATTTTGCCATTCCGACCAGATGCCGGCCAGTGAAAATATTGGCTGATCTGTTTTTATGAAATAAGGATATTTTATTTTTCCCGTACTGTCGCCCCAGCGCCATTCATAAAATCCGGTGCATGGTACCAGACATCTTCGCTGTCTGATGGAGTCTCGGAAAGAGGGTTTTTCAAAAGCCTCTTCAGAAATTGCATTCAGTGTCCGTGTTCTTATTTGTAGTGCATCAGCTTGCGACTTTATCCAGAAAGGGATTAGTCCCCATGAAAAATCCTGAAATGAAACGGAATTCTGATCAGCGCCCGAATCGCGGATCAGCACAGGCCCTGTTAAATGACTGAATCCGTTTTCATGAAACATCGGCTTGTAAGATTCCGAGACAGCTGCATTGTATCGAGCTTTAAGTTCAGCCTGTGCGGCAGTATTTTGCTTATGGTAACACATGTGATTATGACCATAAAACTAATCAATCACTTCTTCTGATTTCTCTTTTGTCTGACGACATAAAGAATCAGGTTATTGAAAGTCGGGTATAGTTCATTTCTTCTGAGGATGCTGTTGAGCACGGGATTGATCCGCCGGTTTCCAAACTGTATGAATGCATCTGTTTCAGTGGTATTGCGTGGCTGACTTGCGAGAAAAGAACTGAAGTCGTTTTTCCAGGCCTTAAGGTCAAATCCAAACCGAAGCCGTAACTCATCCCACACAATAAGTATGTGCATTTCCTGAAAATCGTTTATTGAGTCTGATGAGCCCACTGCTGCGTATTCTATTTTTTTATCGGCGTCAGGGGAGGGGCTTTGCGGTACTTTTTACTATCCGGTTATGCTGAACCACTAAACAGCTGCCCCGGAGATTACCACAGCCCTTCACTTCCTGCGCATGCCAAAGGTATAAAATGCTAAATATTTTAGTATTTTAAATGATAAAAAATAATTAACAGTATCATTTTCAGTCAGTTATTTATTGGATGCAGGAATGAGAAAGTTGTTCCGCTTAAAATTATAAGCCCTCTTTAAGCAGGCAAAAACCCCTATTTCACTCATAATTGTCGTCGCCTGTGCGACAAAGAGCGTTATCTTTGCTCCTCATTTTCAGGAATTCGGCAACAGGCTGCTTGATTTTCCCTGAATGGCTCCGTATTTCAATGGATAGAATTTCAGATTCCGATTCTGAAGATGCAGGTTCGATTCCTGCCGGGGCTACTCTTTCTAATAATGTTCTGCAGGTCTTATATTTTAAACTTGAAATGTAAAATTTGACTTGCATGAATGCATTTTTTTTCCGGCTGGCAGGGTATTCCTTTCTTTTCATGGTGAGTATATACTTCTTCAATTTTGATCATGCCACGCCGGGGACAGATGAGCCTGAATCACCGGCTCAGTTCTGGGCTCTTTATAAGATGCTCTATGCTGCGGGTCTTATGCTGGCAGTTGGCGGTTTTTTTGAAAAGATTATTTCTGATAAATCAGCAGGTCTCCGTCTGAACAGTAAATTATTTGTGGTTCCGGGCGTGATTATGTTTTTTTCAGGATTAAAACTTCAATATGATGCAGGCTATATTCAAACAGACCTGTGGTACACATACTTTTATTTCTTTCTCTTCGGAATATTTATTTTATCTGTTTATAAATACATTCTTTCGCCTAATCGTAAAAAGGAATAATTAAAGCTGACTGCTGAATAATTTCTTCATTGCTTATCATACAGTTCCTCATAAAATTTTCAGGCCTGATATTCGTACCGGATACTTTCACTTTTAGTCAGATAAAATTCAGGTTCCTGATAATGATCTTATGTATTTAAGCAGGTTTTTCGGGTCTTAATCAATGGTTTAAGGGTTACGCTGAGGAGAACATTTCTAAGGTTTAGCTTTAAAAAAAGAAATTAATCCTCTAATTTAAGACTCGATTTTTTAAGAAGTTATAAGGGGTATTATTTGTAAAACTTAGACTAAAAACTGTGCGTAAAAACTTTGGTCAACGCTTTCAGGATTCCCTGAAACTTTTCGCTCCCATCAGCGGAATATTTGGTTTTATTTCAGATGTAATCCAGCCCATCTCACCATTCATACATGTGTTAACGGTGATTTCCGGAGTTATTACTGTTGTTCTGGTGGTCTTTTATTTTCTGCGCCACAAGCGGGAAATTTTTGACAGACTTTCCCAGTATCTGTCGCAATTCGCAATTGTTACCGCTATTCTGTCATTTTTCTGGATACTTGGAATGGGCTCTGAAAATGGTTTTTTTGCTGAGAATTTTGAAGTCATTGCTGATTTGCAGGCCGTCCTTGTAGAGCCGGAAGAACCAACAACGGATGTATCCGAAATCAGTAATCCGAACACCTATTACCTTGATATTGCCAACCATAATTTAAGATCCGGTAAGCTTTCTCAGGAGGATATGATTGTGAATGGGATAATATTATACAATAATGGCCATTATGACCAGGCCGTGGTCATGTTTGACTCGGTCTTGCTGCAAGGGGTAAATAAGTATGATATTTTTTATAAGTATTATGAGTCTTTATATGCATCCTATAAGGGTGATGAAGGAGCCATACAGTCGAAACTGAGTTCTTTAGGTGTAGCTGAGAACCCCATGATGCAGATTGCCAGAATTGATTTTTTATTAAAGGGGCTTGAGTATTATAAGGCATTGGATAAGCTGACCATTGACGATCCTGCCTTAAAATCCTTTGCTCAGAATAACAAGGCAAATAGTCTGTTCGAGGATTTGCACCACTATAACATGTATGAAAGCTTTGCTTTGGAGTTTTGGGTTCCTACAATGCGAAAGAATCAAGAACTTCTGGGTAAAAATCTGATCAACATCAGGGACTTTTTCTTTGAATACCAGGCTTCTTTCAAGCGCTACCAGGAATCAACAATTCACCCGATTGATAACCACTTTGTATGGGACTGGCAGATTGACGATCCGGAAAAGCTTCCTTATGCAAAGATTATCTGGAACAGGCTTATCAAAGGTGAGGCCAACTCGGCTATTATGAGGGATAGTGAACAGATTACGGGCACTGTTGTGGATGAGGAAGGCAACCCGATTGCTGATGTGGTGGTTTCAGACTTTGATGCATTCCCTAAAATTTCTTCAGAAGAGATTTTTGCAAGTACCATAACTGATGAAAAGGGATCTTTTACCCTTACATCAGCTGCAGGACATATGCTTTGGTTCAGGTATTCTTACGGCGACAGAAAATTTAAAGAAAGCTTCAAAATAGTTCAGCAATCAAATACACTTGAGGTTGTGCTCAAGGAGATTAAGTAGTTAATCTCCTTGTCCTGGGAGTGAATCAGGAAACTGTTGCAAGATACACCAGTGCTCCTGCTGCATATCCGATTCCGGCCAGCCATGAGATTTTCTTCAGATACCAGATAAATTCAATTTTTTCCATTCCCATGGCGGCAACACCGGCTGCAGATCCGATGACAAGAAGACTTCCGCCGGTTCCTGCACAATAGGCCAGGTAATGCCAGGTCATGCCGTCAACAGGGTATTGCTCCATACTGTACATTCCCATGCTGGCCGCGACGAGCGGAACATTGTCAACAATGGATGATAAAACTCCAATCAGACTTATAATGATCCTGTTGTCTTTAAGTGTTGCGTCAAGCCATGCAGAAAACCCTGTAAGAACCGCCATAGACTGCAGCGCACTGACGGCCAGCAGTATCCCCAGGAAAAATAAAACACTGGGCATGTCAATCTTACCAAGTGCATGTGCTGCAGTAAACTTTTTTCTGACCGCTTCATCAAGGTCCGGATTAATGAGTTCTGAGACAATCCAGAGTATTCCAAGGCCCAGCAACATACCAAGGTATGGTGGCAGATGCGTGACTGTTTTGAAAACAGGCACTCCCATCAGTACGGTCAGCCCTGTGACCAGCATAAGTTTTCCACTCCCCGGGTGTACTTCATTTTCAGGTAATTCCGCAGTTGCGGAACCAATCTCGCTTTTCATTGTCAGACTCAGATAAATCAGGGGAACAACCATACAAACGATACTGGGTAAAAGTAGGGAGGTAATAATTTTGCCTGCAGAGATCTGGCCTCCAATCCAAAGCATGGTTGTAGTTACATCACCAATCGGGGACCATGCGCCACCGGCATTTGCTGACACAATAATCATCCCGGCAAAAAACAGACGTGTTTCTTTATTGGGAATAAGCTTACGTATCAGAGATATCATAACAATTGTGGTGGTCAGGTTGTCAAGCACTGCTGAGAGAAAGAAAGTGACGACACAAACGATCCAGAGTAAACGCACAGGATTTCTGGTTTTAATCATATTGGTTATAAACCGGAATCCATGGTGTGCATCGATTAGCTCCACAATAGTCATGGCGCCCATCAGAAAAAATAATATCTGAGCAATTTCAGCCAGATGATGTTCCAGCGATTCTGAAACAAATTCAGTATGAAATTGCCTGGTGCCAT
>JBMTCO010000029.1:0-22604 GCA_049430945.1 Cyclobacteriaceae bacterium | reverse complement strand
CAGACCAGTGATAGAATCTTGCCCCTATGGATTCTGCAAGATTTCGGGCAGAATAAAAGGTGTCCGGCGATGAATTTGCCGTTGACTGGTATGCTGTGGAAAGAAGCAGATGAACTGCCTCTTTTTCATTAGACGTAACTACATCCGGATGGCCCATTGACTGCCAGAAGTTTTTCCAGCCAAGTTCATCGGATGCGCGGCTTACCATTTCAGCAACCATCACGGCACAGGCTGAAGAATCGGCTCCTCCGCTCAAACTCAGCGTAAATCCTGCGGACTTTGATTTACGCAGGTAATCGAAAAGTGCGAGTGCTCCTGCACGTGCAAATTCTCTGTAAGGATCAGAGAGTTCATCAGGCTCCGGAACAAGATCCGTCACTTCATCAAGATCCACCTCTGCTACCTGAACTGAAAAGGTGTGAAATGAAAGTCTGGGATTTCTGCAAAGTAATTTTCCACGGGAAGCAATCAGAATATCGCCATCATAAATGACCTTACCTGCTTCATTACCAAGCTGATTGACCATCATAAAGGTGCAATCAAATCTTAGTGAACTCTCCGTTACAATTTTTTCACGTACCAGACTTTTTCCAAAAGCAAAATGGCTGGCACTGGGATTTAAAATAAGGTCTGCACCTTTCCTGCAAAGCTCCTCTGCAGGACGTACCGGTCGCCATGCATCTTCGCAAATCTCAAAGCCGAACAGAACCCCTTTGCATTCAAATAAAAGATCTCCGGCAGCAACAGGGCCGGAGGGAGTATCCAGCGTGACCACCTCTCCCCTTTTCCATGGCACAAACCATCTTGGTTCGTAATGAATGCCATCAGCTGGAAGATTTTGTTTAAAAGCAATTCCTTGAATTTTTCGGTCAGCGACTACAGCCACGCCATTATAAGTAATTCCCTCCCTTCTAACAGGCAGTCCGATGCAAGCAGTGATGCCATCTGTATCCGGAATAAGCTCTTCAAGTTTTGACCAGGCTGTTACAGAGAGCCATTCGCTCAGAAAGAGATCTTCACAACCATACCCGGTTATTGCAAGTTCAGAGAAGCAGATCAGATCAGCTCTGTCTTTGCGTGCACGCTGCATCGCATTCCGGATGTTATCCAGATTATTTTTCCATCCGACGGGGGTCTGGTTGAGCGCAGCACCGGCAATTCGCAGGGTTCTCATACAATCCCCAAAGCTAAGCAGGTTTTTTGTGCTGCATCCTGCTCAGCCTTTTTCTTGGACATACCGAATCCGTTACCAAATTGCTGATCAGCAACAAACACATGACAATTAAATTCTCTCTTATTTGATCCATGTCGAATGTCTACAACTTCGAAACGAACCGACTTGCCTTCTTTTTGGCCCCACTCAATCAGTTTACTCTTAAAATTTACAGAAGACTGAACCACCAGTTCAATATTGAAATAGGGCTGAATGAGTTTATCAATTACAAATTTCCTAGTTACCAGATAACCTTTGTCAAGATATACCGCCCCTACAAGCGCTTCCAGTGCATTACCAAGAATAACACGCTGTAGTGATCCATTACGGTTATCACATTGCACAATTGCCTGAAGACCCACCTTTGAAGCCAGCTGATTAAGTGTTTCCCGGTTTACGATTCTTGATCGTATTTCAGTGAGAAAACCTTCATCCTTAAATGGAAATTTTTTGAACAAAAAATCAGCAACAGCAGCTCCAAGAATTGCATCTCCAAGGTATTCAAGCCTTTCATTGCTCTGCCTGAAACCATTTACTTCGGTGCCCTTTGAACTGTGCAGTGCAGCCAAGCGGTATAACTCAATATTTCCGGGGGAAAGTCCGGTAATAGTTCGGACAGCAAGCTTTAGTTTTCGGTCTTTTTGCCGGGAATCTTCAGTTTCTGATTTCAGCAATCGCCGCCACACAGAGAGTAGGCTTAAGCTGTTTTACCCAGAATGAGAGAAAAATTATGGCCTCCAAAACCAAAGGTATTGGTCAGCGCATAGGTAATATCTCTGTGCTGGGCCCGGTTGAAGGTGAGATTTATAGAAGGATCCAGCTCAGGATCATCTTCAAAGTGGTTGATGGTCGGAGGTATAATACCTTTCTGTAACGCCATCAGACAGGCAATCAGCTCAATGGCTCCGGCAGCGCCAAGCAGGTGACCGGTCATAGACTTTGTGGAGGAAATATTAACCCTGGATATCACTTCGCCAAAAACCTTTTGAATGGCCCTAATCTCGCCGATATCACCAAGGGGAGTAGATGTGCCATGCGTGTTGACATAACCGATATCTGAAGGCTTCAGATTGGCTTCTTTGAGAGCAAGTTCCATAACCCTGGTAATTCCTGTACCCTCTGGGTGGGGAGCGGTGATGTGGTAGGCATCGCATGTCATGCCTCCTCCAAGAATTTCAGCGTAGATTTTTGCCCCCCGTGCTTTAGCATGCTCATATTCTTCAAGAATAATACAGCCTGCTCCTTCGCCAAGTACAAAACCATCGCGGGTTGCATCATAAGGCCGTGAAGCTGTCTCCGGTGAGTCATTTCTTTCGCTCAGTGCTTTGAGGGCATTGAATCCACCAACACCGGCTTCACAAACAGCAGCCTCTGAACCACCGGTAACAATCACGTCTGCTTTTCCCAGGCGCAAATGTGTGAAAGCATCGTAAATTGAATTGGATGAGGATGCACATGCCGAAACAGTCGCATAGTTGGGACCTCTGAACCCGTATTTAATTGAAATGTGACCCGCACTAAGGTCCGGAATCATTTTCGGGATTAAGAAAGGATTGAATCTTGGTGTTCCGTCACCCTTTGCAAAGTATTTAACCTCTTCCTGAAATGTGATCAGTCCACCAATACCTGAGCCCCATATAACACCAACCCGGTCCATGTCAAGTGCCGGCAAATTAAGACCTGAATCCCTGAGTGCTTCATCAGCTGCAATCATAGCGAACTGAGTGAAAAGGTCCATTTTCCGCGCTTCTTTGCGCTCAATAAAGTTATCAATATTGAGATTCTTTACCTCGCAGGCAAAACGCGTCTTGAATTTTGAAGCATCAAAACGTGTAATAGAAGCGGCGCCACTCCTGCCTTCAGCAAGTCCGTCCCAGTATTCACTGAGCGTATTACCAATAGGTGTGAGGGCGCCAACTCCGGTGACGACTACGCGTCTTAGATTCATTTAATTTTTGGAAGGATGATTTTCTTATTTCTTGATGTTTTCCTCAAGGTAAGAGATCGCCTGACCTACTGTGGCGATGTTTTCTGCCTGATCATCAGGAATGGAAATGTTGAATTCCTTTTCAAATTCCATGATGAGTTCAACTGTATCCAGGGAATCTGCTCCTAAGTCATTGGTAAAGCTTGCTTCAGGAGTAACCTCAGATTCTTCTACTCCGAGTTTCTCAATGATAATCTGCTTTACTTTTTGTGCAATTTCTGACATGATTTTTTGATTTAGGTATTTAAAAAACTCTGCAAAGAAAGAGATTTGGAGCAATATTGTCAAACTTTTTTAATGAGCGAAAATCCTGTAATTGCCTCAAAAACGGTGAAAAATGAAGAAAAACAAGCTTGAGATAGATTATGGATTTGATTTCCTGCTGCTTGGGCTGATTTGTACGCTTAAGCCTCATAAACTTGCCTGGCAGCTAAACGGAGGCATTAATCTTGATCTGGCGAGGCAGGAAGACCACCTGATAATGGAAAAAGACGGCGTTGAAACACGATTTATCCAGTTCCTTCATCAGACAGATGTCACCACCATCAGATTACTGAAGAATAAATCTGCTGATGAGGGCACTTCCAAATGGCTGTTAGTCCCCGAGCACCCCCGCTTTGACTATATAATGTTCATTCAAAGCGGTGAACAGGGAAAGGAGAAAGAAATAATAGAGCAGATAAAAAATATCCCTACCATAGAATTGTCCGCTTTTCTACCTTTGGCCTCCCTTAAACGAAAAGAGAACTTCATGTTCTGAATGTATCGATTTGAACTAATCAAAATGGAAAAAATAACTTTTAATAAGACCAAAATTGTTGCGACGATTGGTCCGGCTTCAAATTCAAAAGAAATGCTTCGTGCACTCATCAAAGAAGGAGTTGACGTTTTTCGTCTGAATTTTTCGCATGGGTTGCATGAAAATCATCTGAAAGTTATTCATGCCGTTCGTGAATTGAATCAAGAGATGGGAACGCATGTCGCTTTACTTCAGGATCTTCAGGGCCCAAAAATCAGGGTTAATGAGGTAGCCGAAGGCACTGAACTGGTAGCAGGCCAGGAATTAATTATCACTACCAGAGAACTCAAAGGAAACAACGAAATAGTCAGCACATCTTATCAGCAATTGCCCAACGATGTAAAACTCGGGGACATGATCCTGATAGATGATGGTAAAATTGAACTTGAGGTACTGGAGGTTCGCGGTATTGATGTCATCACTAAGGTGAAATATGGCGGTCCACTTAAATCAAGAAAAGGAATCAATCTTCCATATACTAAAGTAACAGCACCTTCACTGACGGATAAGGATCGCGAAGATCTGATGTTCGGATTGAATAACAGAATTGATTGGGTGGCCTTATCTTTCGTAAGAAAAGCTTCAGATATTGAAGAGTTGAGAAAGATCGTCAATGCGCACAATCCTGCCACGCGGATAATAGCCAAAATAGAAAAACCTGAAGCGCTTGAAAATCTTGACAGCATCATTGAGGCCACAGATGGTGTCATGGTGGCCCGGGGTGATCTGGGTGTGGAAATCTGGATGGAGGAGGTTCCAATGGTTCAGAAAAAGATTGTAGAAAAATGCAATTGTCTTTCAAAGCCGGTAATTGTTGCCACCCAGATGATGGAGAGTATGATTGAGAATCCAAGGCCTACGCGGGCAGAAACAAACGATGTGGCGAATGCCGTGATGGATGGAGCAGACGCACTCATGTTATCTGCCGAAACCGCTTCCGGCAAATACCCGCTGGAAGTGATCCGGAGCATGGTTCGCACCATCGGTTCGGTTGAAAAACAGGGTCAGATATTTTACCGGTTTCGTCCTGTTGATCCTGCTTCCCCTGTGTACATCAACGATAGTTTGATTCTCGCAGCATGTAAACTGGCGCAGGAGGTAAATGCAAAAGCAATCGTAGGATTGACGGAAAGTGGATATACAGCTTTCAAAGCATCCTCACACCGCCCGCAGACAAACATCTTTGCATTTACTCATAACCCTGCAATCCTCAACACACTGAGTCTGGTCTGGGCTACCAAAACTTACTTCTATACCAAGAACAGCTCTACGGATGAAACCATCGCTGATGTTGAGTCCATTTTGAAAAAAGATGGCCACCTTCAGCCGGGTGACGTTTTCATCAGCCTTACCAGCATTCCGATTCAGGAAAAAAACAGGACCAATATGCTGAAGGTAAATGTGGTTAAATAACTTTCTTTTCATTCAGAAAAACCACCTGATCTGAACGCGTAAATCGGAACTAAAACCTGACGGACGCTCATCCAGTCCATTGACGGAAGGAGTACGATCACTATAGTTCACTGCAGACCACTTTAGCCACAAGCTTAACTTATCAGCTGCCTGATAATGGCAGAGCACGTACATTCTTTCGCCATAACCATACCAGGATGGAAAGGAGTAGGACAACCAGACATCCCTTTCATAGGCATAAAGACGTGCATCGTAATCATTGGCACCAAATATGGAATACCGCCATGAAAAATTAAACTTACCATACTTCATAAATAAATCCTGAAGCAACATTGCGCCTGCCACCCCTTTCTGGTCACCTGTTGTTTGAGTACCCATCCATTTTGTTCGGCCACTTATAAAATCTCCAAGAGAATAATCCATCTGCAGGCTTACAAGATGTCGGTCTGCAGTTGCTGTTTCATAAAAAGAGCTTTCGTCTGCAGACTTATTCATCTCTTTCTGAACAAACCTGTATTGAAATGTAATCAGATTTTTCCTCGAATAATTACGGGCAATCCGGATCATATGTTCCTGCCCTTCAGATGGCTTATAAATCCGAAACTTTATGTACGGAAAGATAAAGAAGTCAGAATATCCCGTTAGCTGAATTTTCCTGCCCTTTCTGTATTTCCAGCCCAGGTAAACACCTTGCTCATTGACAGTTTTAGTATTTTCAGAAAATGCTGAGGCATAGAAAGAATGGAAGTCCGGAGCATAATTCCTTGCCAGTACAGACACATCCAGATCTGATGTAAGAGAGGCAAGTACACCTGAAGTCCATGAAGCGCCTCCTGAAGGAAAAGATTTTGCGTACTCTGAAAACCAGGTAAGATTTCGGTAACGGGAATTAAAGAAAAAAGAATAAATACGATTTATATCACCCCGAAACTGAAAGCGGTTATATGTGTTATGAGCAGGGATGAGCGGAACGGAAAATTTTTGCTGAAACAAAACAATTCCAAAATCTGTTTTTTCAGTCTGATGATGCAGTACCGATGCCAGTAACGTCTCATTCAATGACTTTCTGTTGTTAAGTTCATCGGATGACCGGTGATACCCTCCTGAAATTATACTTCTGACATATGGCATGCTGTCCAATGACTGCCTGATCAGCCCGTCGAGAAAGTTTCTGCTCATCATCAGGTGTGTCAGCCATTTACTACTAATTGGAATGGTTGCAGCCACTCCTCGGAAAAAACCTGATTCGGATAATGAGCTATATGGTCTGAATCCTGAACCTGCTCTGCGGATGGTTGTGATGGTCTCAGATCCCTTACCTACTCCAAAACCACCACCAAGTACAAGACCCTGACCGAATGAAGCTGAATAATCGCCTATAATAAGATTTTTAAATACCGGCTTCTCCTGAAACTGAATATGAAAAGAGTGAAAGTCAAACCCAAACCATTTGTCGCGGGGGTTCCACAGGAACCGCTCTCCACGATCCTTTTCTGCATTCCAGCCAATACTGAAATCCCGCCTGTGAGAAACTCTGAATCTGTAACTCCCGGACCATTGAGAACCGGGAAGTACCACATCAGCGGATGAATTAACTGAGGAAGGGAACCGGTTGATGAGATTTCCATCTGACCGGTAAATCAGATAGGCACCTTCTGCATTACGTATCCTTTGAAATAAGTTTTTCCAGCCTGATTCTCCTCCGGAACTTATGCAAATGAAAGGCAGAATCTTTTTAAGAAATGGGATATCAAAGGTTGTCAATCCCTGCAGCTCAAGTGTAGAATTGAATGGTCCGGTCCGTCTCCGGCACTCCATGAGCTCGCTGATTTGATTTTCAGACAATAGGTGAAGGGACCGGATATCTTCCGGTGTTGCCGCGTTCAGATCAAGCGGATCTGTGAACCGCATCAACAACTGATCATAGAGCTCATCGTAAGTAACATCACCATCCTGACGGGCGAATAGTTCTTCGGCCAGCGAAGCAACATCATTGGTGTCGGAATTCTGAGCAGATAAGGGCTGTAAAACCAGGACCAAATACAAAACCACCAAAGCCGTTACAATTTTAAGCATCATCACTTCTTCTTTTGCGGGGTATATCCGGCAGTAATCCGAAACTCAGTCCCAAGTGCTCGCCGGTAGGAACCTGCCATATCAATGGATACTTTCCAGTATCTGAATCCGGAACCAATAAATAATGCAGAAGGAAAAATGGAAGACCCCGCACGGATTGCAGTGTTGCGGTTGATCTTATACTCTATGCCGGATTTCAACAAGGGAAGTTCATTCAACTGATGAAGAACCGAAGCAATGACTATCAGATTTTCTGAAAACTCATTAACAAAACCCGCCTCCATTCTTACGCCAAATACTTCGGAACCATCACCCCTGCTGATGGAAAAATTGTCAATCCATACACCAACAGAAGTGTGAGGTCCTAATCTGGTAATTCCGCCTGCAGAAAGAGAAACATTATAAACAGTGGGATTTACTTCTGTTCTGAACTGACTCAGATTTAAACGAAATCCTGCACTGGAATTCTGAATACGATGTGAAATACCTGTATACATCCTGTCAACGCTTGCCATTTCATCACCGGTACGCTGTATTCCGGATTCAAGGCCAAGTGCTCCAAAATTCCAATGCCCGGAAACGGCACTGCTGTTGAAACCATTAGCCTCAGGTAATCCGGAGAAAGTGAAAAGTAGTATTCCTGTTTGCCCGAAACCTGAACCGGATAACCGGAGTATGCGGCCATTGAGTGCCGCAAGACTACCGGCCATACCCAAGGACCTGGCATCAAATAAGGTTTGAGCGGTCAGGTTCAAACATAAAATCTGAATGAGAATAAAAGTTAAAAAACGCACTGTCAAAATTGAACATGTGCTCAGTGGCTCACTGCAGATGTTTAAATTATCCGGTCACCCGGAAAATATTAGAATTAAATACCAGCTGCAGGATTGATTATGGTGAACCATCCGCCCTTGATGGCCGGTTATCCCATATTTTAAAACTCCTTCTTGATATTCAGAAATAATCCGGAGGTGGCCTGGCTGGTGAACGTATATTCCAGGCGTAGAACACTGTCGTAGTAAGTAACAAAGTCAATACCAAATCCGGCTCCTGCCAGTGGTGAATTTGTGAGCCTGGTGTTCAGATTTCGGGATTCGTTCAGCGGGTAGTTATTTACATATCCAAAATCAGCAAAAGCCTTGAGATAAACAGCCACCGGAAGATACCTGAACTGATTTATTTTTAATCCCTCAACCGAGTACTCTCTGTTGAACACACGTCTCTTAATTGTTGTTTTATTCATCGAAAAAAACGGACCCTCAATTACATATCTTTCATATCCCCGGATATACTGCCGGTCATATCCAACTCCGGAAATCATTGTATAGGGCTGACGGGAATTCGTATTTGCTGAAAAAAAAGAATACAGAGAAAAGTAAAGTTCATCCCCTACTTCTCTGTGCCACGCGAAGGACCCATTGATGTTAACGTATTTTGTAGGTTCTCCGGGAGTTAATCCCACTTTAGATATTGCAGCAGTAATCAGGTACCCTTTCAGGGGATAAGCAATCACATCCCTGTGTTCTGCAATGAATTTATATGAAAGGGCAGAAAATACCTGAGGATTAAATCCATTTACCAGGTAGGCCGGGTTAAGTTTTAAAATGGTATCTGCTGCAGCAATCTGTGAAATACCGGCCCGGATGGAATGTGTTTTGTAAAAGCTTTTTCTGAATGTGTACGTTGTTGCAAAACTGTTAATACTGCGAAGTGGTTTTTGATCACTGAGAAACTGAAGAATATGATCATCTGTACGATAGGCCACATTAAACGGCTCACCATAAACAGCCTCAAAGAGCAAACCATGCTTTTGGTTTAGCGTCAGGTTAGGGATTTTATAATAGAGGTCAAAACGCCTTGAAAAGCCAAAGCGTGCGGTAAATCTCAGCGTTTCATTTCTTCCTCTGAAATTGTACTGAAACAACCTGAGCCCATAATTCACCCTGGATAAATCACGGTTATAATTTTCCCACCACTCATTAAAATTTCTGTCTGATAACTCAAAAATGGGCACCGGATATGTATACCACCGCTCTTCAACTTCAATGAGTAGGTCAATCACGCGTGGTTCTAGCTCCAGTGGTTCAACAGAGACAAGATTGAAAAGCCTCAGATTATAGATTTTTTTTTGTTCCTGCTTTAAAATCTGATTCAGCATGAATCTCCTGATGGTATCACCAGGAATAAGTTCAAGTTCTCTTTCAATAATCCGCCTCTGCGTTACGTTATTTCCTGCAAGGATAATTCTTCCGATGGTCACCAGTTCAGTGGTGTCTGTGGAAGTCCGGGATTGAGCCGTGACAGGCAGGGAGAAAATTAAAATCAGAAAGGTTGCGCGAAACCCGACCATTGCCGAAATATAATAAATGAAGGGTTGTTTTCAGTTTTAACCTGAAAACAACACTGCAGAATTAAAGTACCATGACCTAGCGTGCGGACTTACTGTTATAGGAACGGCGCAAAATAATTAAGCCTACAATAAAGAGCGGAATGCTAAGCAACTGTCCCATGTTCAGAGGTAATTCGTTTTCAAAAGCCTCCTGGTTTTCTTTGATGAATTCATAGGTAAATCTGAGACCCCAGAGTATCGTCATAAAAATTCCGAACAACCTGCCCTCCGGAAGTGCATTTTTATACTTATTCCAGTACCAGAACAAAAAGACGAAAAGAATCAGACATGAAATTGATTCATAAAGCTGGGCAGGATGCCGGGCAATACCAATCAAATGTACTCTTGCAACAAAATTATTTTCCTGTTTTGCAAATGAGTAGCTGGTAGGGGAAAGTGGTGAGTCGTAGAAGAATTCCGATTGGGCAGCGAGATAATTTTTGAGTTTGCGTTCATATGGCTGATAGGGATTACTCATCCAGTTAACCATATCGTCCTGCTGTACATCAGGTTTAAAAAAAACATACATGGTAACCGGCGTTGCACCCGGCTTGACTAACAATGTAGAATCACGCATGATTTTGGTGGTATCCGCCATGAACCCTACAAAATCAACCGGATTCTTTCCCTCACCCTGATATTCCAGTCCCTGTGAGAGACGGTTGGTAAAAACAACGCCCCATGGAAGGTCAGTAGGCTTTCCTACAATTTCAGAATTAAAGAAATTACCAAGCCTGATGCATGCACCTGTCAGTGCAACCAGAATGACCATCCGGTCAAGGATACCAAGATAGCTCTGCTTTTTGCGACGGGCGTACCACCATAATCCCAGAAGAATGGCAAAAGCTCCTCCATGGCTCGCCAGTCCCTGTAGTCCTGTGAATCTGAATTTTGGCTCAAATTCAAAAGGAAGCAGAACGCCCAAAGGGTTTTCAGTAAATATTTCGGGTTGATAAAAGATAACATGACCCAGGCGGGCACCCAATATGGTTGCAATAACCATTACAATTGTTAGGGTATCAACTTCCTTTTCAGGTTTTCCTTCCTTTCGGTATATGTAGGTAAGTAATTGCTGACTAAGCAAGAAGCCCAGTGCGAACAACAAACCGTACCATCTCAACGTAATCTGACCGGCAGAGAAAATTTCAGGACTACCGTTCCAAAGAATAAAAGAAAGAATCATGCGACCTTAGGTTTTGGTCGGCAAATTTAGTGATTCCCTCCAATGAACCTGCTATCTGGAGGAGGCAGTTTGGTTTTTGAGATAAGTCTCGGTCCGAAGAAGGGAATTCTCACGAATATTCATCCAGAACAGATTCATATCCGCCCGGTGCCAGTTTTTGGTTCTGACCCAGAAACGTCCGGTAACATAAGGCTTATTGATCCATAATATGCCATCCAGGGCCCTGGCATCAGCTAGGGCAGGCACAAACGTATATTTAAAGCCCACACCTCCGTGATTCAGCTCCTTGGCCGCAGGGGTTTCACCGGATGTCCAGGTAAGTGGATTTATTGTCAATGCCCCCTTATACCAGTTTTCATAATTGCCGGGGAAATAACCTGTTAAAAATGTACACCAGCTGGCCCAAACTCCTGGCCGGGCAGGATCTTCAGAAGCAGGAATGCTGCTGAAGGTGTTTTTTGGAATTGCACGTCCAACCAGGTAAGCCGCTATCAGTTTTGACTGAAGGGGTTTACCGTCAAAAAATTCCTTTAAGAGCATTTCAGCATGCAGGCTTCCCTGACTGTGTGAGGCAATTATGATCGGGCGTCCCTGATTAAAATTGGTAAGGTAGTAATTGAAAGCATTTCTTACATCCTGATAAGCTATTGCAAAAGCCTTTTTCGCCATCTCTCTGTCAGGAGTCAAAAATGCATGGTAGTGTGCCTGACGATAAGAAGGAGCATAAACTTTTCCTGCGCCATTAAAGATTGATGCCTGATTTAGTATGGTGGAAGTTTGAATAGCTTTGCTCAGTACAGGATCACGGACATCCGCATTCCAGTCAGAACTGCCCTCCGGTTTACCGGTGAAAATAGTAGGATAAATAAAAAATACATCTGCTGCTGCTGTGGCCTGTTCATCCTTTAAACCTGATTTAAATGGAACACTGTCAGCCGCATCTTTTTTGTCAGGGTGAGCTGCCCAGCTTTCAAGTGAAGCATAGTCAGGAGGTGATGGCACTTTGTGCTCATCAAATGTTGTTTTCAAAACATAAGGTCCGGAACTGCAGGCAGCTGCCAGGATGCCGGATAGGAAAACAAAAAAAACTTTCATCTGACTGTGACTGTAATTGGCAAATATACTTTTTCAGAAAGGCTGACCCTGATGTTCAAAAAAATTTCTTTCTGATTTACTTCATTAAAACCATACTGGCAAATGACATTGCATCCGCGTTACAATCAGAATTCAACCCAATCGTAAGGAATTCAGTTTTTTATACTTTGAAAAACAGTGTTCTTCTTACCGGTTGATCATACTTGCCTAGACAGTTGCCTTTTCAGGTCGCAATGCGCGAACGGCTGCACCGGCCTGCCACAATTCGCTCTCACGAAGCTCTTTGAGCTCTTCTGCAAGCTTTTCGCGATAATCAGGTTTGCTGCAGGTTTCAATCGTCCTGCGGGCCTCAGCACCGCTGGCAACACTTTCATATAGTTCCTGAAAAACAGGCAACGTTGCAGCACGAAAACGCTTTTTCCAGTCCAATGCACCTCGCTGGGCAGTTGTTGAGCAGTTTGCGTACATCCAGTCCATACCATTTTCAGCTACGAGTGGCATCAGACTTTGAGTGAGTTCTTCAACTGTCTCATTAAATGCCTCTGAAGGTGTGTGACCTTTAGAGCGGAGTACTTCATACTGGGCCTCAAAAATTCCTGCAATAGCGCCCATTAGTGTACCACGCTCACCCGTGAGGTCAGAGTAAACCTCATTTTTGAAATCAGTCTTAAACAAATAGCCGGAACCAATTCCTATTCCAATTGCAATGGCACGGGAAGCGGCCCTGCCGGTAGCATCCTGGTAAACAGCATAGCTTGAGTTGATGCCCTTTCCCTGAAGAAACAATCTGCGTACAGAAGTACCTGAACCTTTGGGAGCAGCAAGAATTACGTCTACGTCAGGAGCAGGTATAATTCCTGTTTGCTCCTTGAAGGTGATTCCAAATCCATGTGAAAAATACAATGCTTTACCGGTCGTCAGATGAGGTCTTATGGTAGGCCAGAGTTCAATCTGCCCGGCATCAGAAAGAAGAAACTGAATGATGGTTCCTCGTTTTGCTGCTTCCTCAACCTCAAACAAGGTTTCTCCCGGAACCCATCCGTGCTCGATTGCCTTATTCCAGGTTTTGGTTCCTTTACGTTGACCAACAATAACATTGAATCCGTTATCACGCATGTTCAATGCCTGGGCTGGCCCCTGAACACCATATCCGATAATAGCAATAGTTTCATCCTTAAGTATTTCCAGAGCTTTGCTCATTGGAAACTCTTCTCTTGTAACCACTTCCTCCGTTACTCCTCCAAAATTGATCTGTGCCATAATTAAAATTTAAAATTTATAAATGATTGGGTTTAATCCATGTCCGCGATTTGTTCCGTAAGCTCGTAATACCGGCTGCTGCCCTGAGAATATTTTACCATATCCACCTCTATAAGTTTTTCAATCTGATCTGTTACCCGATCCATCAAATCCGGTGTTGTGAAAAGTAACATAATAACACCGCCGCGACGATAATCCTGTTGGTGTTCGTGAGCCATCATACGTTTTATCCTGACCCTTCTGCGGTTAAGGATATTAATGATCCTGTTCAAAACAGAAAAATTGTTTTCAGCTTCAATTTCTATTGTAAATTCTTCTTTCATAAAACCATATTCAGACCACCGGGGGTTCAAGGATTACCTCACCTACACCCGCACCGGCAGGCACCATCGGAAATACGTTATCTTCCTTTCCAACAAGGACCTCCAGGAACATACTTTCTTTTGAATCCAGTAAATCTTTAAGCGCTGGAATAAGGTCTTCCCTTTCCGTCACTTTTTTAGCAGAAATTCCATAAGCCTGATTCAACCTTACGAAATCAGGATTTTCCATTTCGGTAAATGAATACCGCTTACCATGGAAAAGTTGCTGCCACTGCCGTACCATACCAAGGAACTGGTTGTTCAATACAAGAATCTTGACAGGTATTTTGTACTGCATGATTGTTCCAAGTTCCTGCAAAGTCATCTGAAATCCCCCATCGCCGATTATGGCAACAACTTGTTTTCCGGGCACAGCAATTGCCGCCCCAATGGCGGCGGGAAGGGCGAATCCCATTGTGCCCGCTCCTCCGGAAGTAATGTGTGTCCGGGGATCCTTCAGGCTGATATATCTGGAAGTAACCATCTGATGCTGCCCGACATCGGTTACGATAATTGCATCACCTCCGGCGAGGTTTGACAATTGATGGACAACTTCTGCCATGCGAAGTTGCCCGTCGCCATGAAATTCTTTCCTGATTACTTTTTCAAACTCAAGTTCATTGAGCTTTGTGAACGAGCTTATCCATTCCGGAAATTTCTTTGATTGACACAAAGGCATCAGTGCATCCAGCGCTTCTCCTGCATCTGCATGAATGAAATTATCAACCTTAATGATTTTATTAATCTCGGCCTTATCAATATCAATATGGATAATTTTTGCCTGCTTAGCATATTTAGAAACATTGCCCGTTACTCTGTCATCAAACCGCATCCCGATTGCAATAAGTACATCGCATTCGTTGGTCAGCACATTAGGTCCATAATTCCCATGCATACCAAGATACCCAACGTAGTTGGGGTGATTGGTGGGGAATGCACCAAGCCCAAGCAGCGTGCTGGCTACCGGAATTCCTGTCTTTTCTGAAAAGGCTATAAGTTTCTCTGCTGCCCCCGCAAGAATAACACCCTGCCCTGCAAGCAGGTAAGGTTTTTTAGCCTGGTTGATTAACTGTGCTGCTGCATTTACCTGATCCTTATTTATTAATGGTTTAGGCTGATATGTTTTTATTGATCTGCAAGGCTCATAGGTGAACTCATCAATTTTTTCGTTCTGCGCATTTTTGGTAATGTCTATCAGAACAGGACCCGGTCTTCCGGTCCTTGCAATGTAAAATGCCTTTGCAACAGCCCCCGGAATATCCTTTGCCTCCGCAACCTGAACATTCCATTTTGTCACAGGAATAGTTGTGTTCACAACATCCGTTTCCTGAAAGGCGTCTGTACCCAGCAAGTGTGCGAATACCTGCCCTGTAATACACACAACGGGAGTGGAATCAATCAGTGCATCAGCAAGCCCTGTTACAAGATTTGTTGCACCGGGGCCGGAGGTAGCAAAGACTACTCCTGTTTTTCCTGAGGCCCGGGCAAAACCCTGGGCGGCATGGATGGCCCCCTGCTCATGCCTAACCAGAATATGATTTAGTTTTTCCGAATAATAATATAGAGCATCATATACCGGCATAATTGCACCGCCCGGATAACCAAATATGGTTTCAACATTTTCCTGCACCAGACACTGAAGCAATGCCTCGGCACCTGTTACCTGCCTGATTGAATTAGCAGGGTTTTTTTGCTCAGTCTTCGTCAGTAACGCATCCATCAGCTGCTGATTTTACTTGTTTGGCATATTTAAATAGGATACCCGATGTAACAGGTACCGGAGGCTTTCGCCAGTTTGACTTCCGGATTTCAAGATTTTTTTCTTCAACCATCAGGTTGATCTGCCTTTTTTGGACATCTATTTCAATCGAATCACCATCTTCCACAAGTGACAACATTCCTCCCTCGGATGCTTCAGGTGTGATATGTCCTACCACAAAACCATGGGTACCGCCAGAGAATCTTCCATCCGTAATTAATGCAACATTTTTTCCAAGCCCTGCACCCATAATAAGTGAAGTTGGCTTTAGCATCTCAGGCATACCGGGTGCACCGCGTGGACCCACATACCGTATCACAACAACATCGCCGGGTTTGATTTTACCTGACTGAACGCCCTCAACGAGTTCAAACTCCCCATTGAAAACACGGGCAGGCCCTCTGAAAATTTCCCCTTCCTTACCGGTTATTTTGGCAACAGACCCGCCCGGCGCAAGATTTCCGTAGAGGATTTGAATGTGACCGGTTTTTTTCAGGGGTTGTTCAACAGGATATATGACATCCTGTTTTATAAAATCAAGTTCAGCAACAGACTCAAGGTTTTCGGAAAGCGTTTTTCCGGTCACCGTCAGACAATCACCATGTAATAGTCCTGTCTTCAGCAGATATTTTAAAACAGCTGGAATACCTCCTGTCTTATGAAGTTCCTCCATGAGATACTTTCCGCTTGGTTTCAAATCAGCAATCAAGGGAGTGCGGTCAGAAATGCGCTGAAAATCTTCCTGGCCAAGCGATAACCCTGCCGCTTTTGCCATTGCAATCAGGTGTAGTACTGCATTGGTGGAGCCTCCAAGCGCCATCACGGTTGTAATGGCGTTTTCAAAGGCTTTTATTGTCATAATATCTCTTGGCTTGATGTCCTTTTCAAGAAGCAGCCTGATGTATTTTCCGGTTTCGGCGCACTCATCATTTTTTTCTTTGCTCAGGGCAGGGTTTGAAGAAGAGTAAGGCAACGCCATTCCAAGCGCCTCTATGGCAGAGGCCATGGTATTTGCAGTGTACATGCCGCCGCATGCACCTGCACCGGGACATGAATTTTTTATAATGCCCTTAAAATCTTCATCTGAAAGTTTACCGGAAATTTTTTCACCAAGTGCTTCAAAGGAAGATACAATGTTCAGTTCCTTTCCCTTCCAGTGGCCGCCTGCAATTGTTCCGCCATACACCATGATAGCGGGTCGATTAAGCCTGGCCATGGCAATAAGTGCACCCGGCATATTTTTATCACAACCTACCACTGCAATCACACCATCATAAAAATGGGCACCGCAAACCGTTTCAATGGAGTCGGCAATAACTTCACGGCTCACCAGTGAATAGCGCATTCCGGTAGTACCATTGCTGATCCCATCACTCACGCCGATGGTGTTAAATATTAATCCGACCATTTGCTCATTCCATACACCTTGTTTCACCTTAAGCGCAAGTCCATTGAGATGCATGTTGCAGGTGTTACCGTCATAACCTGTGCTGACGATTCCAACCTGAGCCTTCTTCATGTCATCATCCGTCAGTCCGATACCATAAAGCATCGCCTGTGAAGCAGGAAGTGTTGGGTCCTGTGTAAGAACACGGCTATATTTATTCGGCACCTGATTACTCATACAATTACGAAACTGTAGGTTTTATCAAGGACAATACTTTTATAAGTCTCCTGTACCATAGCTGAAACTGTGCGTTCCCATGGCAGGTTTACCTTATTTTGTTCAACGGAGTGGACAGGAGTTATTTCGGTAGCAGTACCGCATAGAAATGCGGCATCAACATCAAGTAATGCCTCAGGCCTGAAGTTTTTTTCTACCACCGGAATATCAAGTTGTTTACAAATATCAAGTACCGTCTTCCTGGTTATACCCGGGAAAACGGATCCCTCCGGAGCAGTGTAGAGTACGCCATTCTTTTCATAAAAAAGATTTGAGCCAGGAGCCTGGGCCACGAATCCATTCCCGTCGAGCATAATAGCCTCATCATACCCACGCTTTCTTGCCTCTGCAGCAGCCATCACCGCGTTTACATAGTGGCCGCTTACCTTGGCTTCGACACGGCAGGCTTTCGGGCTGATTCTTTCTACAGAGGAGATGCATACCCGAAGAGATTTATCACCAAAATACTTGCCCCATTTCCATGCCGTGATAATAAGTCTTGAAGAGGTAGAAGGCTCAAGGGTCATACTGGGGGCACTGATAACCATCGGACGGATGTAGGCACATGTGAGATAATTTTTTTCAAGCAGCTGGTAACTTATCTGAGTAAGTTCCTCTGTTGAATAGTCAAACGGTATTCCGAGCAGCCTGCAACTTTCAGCAAGTCGGTTAAAATGCCTCCTGGCTTTGAAAATCTTTGTACCATGAACCGTCTGATAGGCTCTCAGGCCCTCGAAAACTCCTATTCCGTAGTGGAGCGTCTGGCTAAAGGGATCGATTCCTGCGTCCTGAACATGCACAAATTCGCCATCCTTAAAGACCAGTGTTTCCTCATCGTAGTACATGGAACAATTGTTAGTTTGTCGTTATCCGTATAAAATAAAACCGCCCCGTTGGGCGGGGCGGTCAGTAATTCATTTAAAAAATAGTCAGGGTTTATTATTATGCCAGCTAAAAATCATGATAGCCTGTTTAAAGGCATCATTTGAATTTTTAGCTGATTTTTTTGAACTGATCATCTTACAAGAATGGAGAATTTTGATTTCTCATTCAATGATTTAAGAAAAAAAATGCAATAAAAATGATTAACAAATGTTCGGAAGAGGCGAATTGTCTTTTGTAAGGGTAAGCCCGGTCATCCGGCTCTGCTCATACCCCTGTTCCTGAATTAAGGCAAATTGTTTAATTTACTGACCGTTTATCCATAAAACATGCAGGATTATCCCCATTTTATAGCAGGCTGGAACCGTTATATGACTGTTCTATCACTGGTTTTTATAGTTGTCGCTTTCGCTATTCTGATATTTCATGAATTCAGAAAGGCAGGAATTAAAAACCTCAAACAGCGGTATGACTTCATAACCGATAACGAAATAAAATATCTCTGGTATTTTCTGAATACACTGCTTATCGCAGGAGTGTTTTATTCAAATACACTTATTTCAGAATGGATAGAATACAAAGGTCTGGTCTGGTTTGCCGGTCGCTTTTTTATTTCAGTTTGTGCCGCCATTCTGATTTTCCAGCTGCTGGACAGTCTTGTTAAAATTTATTACGTGGGAAAACTTGAAGCCAAACTTAAAGTCTTGCGTAATAAACCCAGAATTTCACCTTCCGGAAATGAGATGAGAAAGTTAAGCGAAGATGAAGAAGATGCTCACCTTGATGCTTCCCAGATTGCTGAAGAGGCCAGTAAGGGCGGATTGCGCTCCTATAATTACGATGTATGGATCGATGATTCTACAGGGCACAAGCAGATTGAAAAATATGATGAAACACTCCATCCGCTGGAATGTGAAGAATGCGGTTATGTAACACTGCGAGTGACCGGCGAGGAGGTTACAGTTGAGCCAACATCAACTGAAAAGGGTATACTTACCCGTCATTATAAATGTACATTCTGTAAGCACAGAGAACGCAGGGAAATTAACCTGGCTACAAAATCCGAAAACTGAAATTCAGTCACGCAATTCGGCAGCGCGAAGCGTATTCATCAACAACGAAGCAATCGTCATAGGGCCAATGCCTCCGGGTACCGGTGTGATATAACTGCAAAGCGGAGCAACCTCATCAAATACAACATCGCCCCGAAGGGAGAAGCCTGAGGCTTTGGAAGCATCCACAACCCGGGTGGTTCCAATGTCCACCACCACAGCCCCTTCTTTAACCATTCCGGAATCAATGAGCCCCGGTTTCCCGACTCCCACAAATAACAAATCCGCTATTCTTGTAAGGCTCGCAATGTCTCTTGTGTATTTATGACAAATTGTGACAGTAGCTTTTCCCTGTCCGGCAAGCATCATACTCAGAGGTGCGCCTACCAGTCGACTGGCACCTACAACAACAGCATGTTTTCCCTCAGTCTCAATATTATACCTGCGTAGTAGCTCCATTACACCAAACGGAGTCGCAGGCATCAGCAATGGATTTTTTGTAGATATACTGCCGTAATTCTGATTGGTGAACCCATCAACATCTTTGTCAGGACGAATCAGTTCGGTTATTTTATCAACAGAAATATGAGCGGGTAAGGGAATTTGAACAATAAAACCATCAACCTCCTCATCGTTGTTCAACGACTCAACCTGACGGATCAGTCGTTCCTCGGAAATATTATCAGCGAATCTGAATAAACTGTACTCAAAGCCTGCCTCCTTACATGCGCGTATTTTTCCATCAACATAAGTGGCACTGGCACCATCATCACCTACCAGAATAATTGCAAGATGCGGCGCCTTCTTGCCGGCAGAAACCCTTGAAGCAACCTTAATTGCAATCTCACTCTTGATTTCTGCGGAAACTTTTTTTCCATCCAGAAGTTTAAAAGAAGTTTCAGGTGCCGCCATATCCGATCAGTTGATTTTTAATACAGCCATAAATGCTTCCTGGGGAACCTCCACATTTCCAACCTGCCGCATGCGCTTCTTACCTTTTTTCTGTTTCTCCAGAAGTTTTCTTTTCCTTGAAATATCACCGCCATAACACTTTGCAAGTACATTCTTACGAAGTGCACTGATTGTTTCCCTTGAAATAATCTTCTGACCAATGGCCGCCTGAATGGCTATCTCAAATTGCTGTTTGGGAATAAGCTCCTTGAGTTTTTCACACAGTTTTCTTCCCCACTCATACGACTTGGAGCGGTGCACAATAGCACTCAAAGCATCAACCTTGTCGCCATTCAGCATAACATCAAGCTTCACCATATCCGAGTCCCTGAAGCCAATCAGGTGATAATCAAGTGAAGCATAACCTCTGGAAATTGTCTTAAGTTTATCGAAGAAGTCAAACACAATCTCTGACAGAGGCATATCAAATGAAAGCTCCACCCTGTCTGAGGTCAGATAAACCTGGTTTTTAATAATACCCCGTTTATCCATACAAAGACTTAGGATCGGTCCGACATATTCTGATTTGGAAATTATCTGCGCTGCGATAAACGGTTCCTCAAGCGTTTCAATGCGGGTCGGGTCAGGCATTTCACTCGGAGCGTTGATTTCAACTATTTCCCCGCTTGTGAGCAAGGCTCGAAATTGAACGGATGGCACAGTTGTGATCACCGTCATATTGAATTCCCGCTCCAGTCTTTCCTGAATAATTTCCATATGGAGCATACCCAGGAAACCGCAACGGAATCCAAATCCAAGGGCTGCAGAGGTCTCAGGCTCCCAGACCAGACTTGCGTCATTCAGCTTGAGCTTTTCCATGGAGGACCGCAGCTCTTCAAATTCTGTGGTGTCCACAGGATATATACCTGCAAAGACCATCGGCTTAACATTCTCAAAACCTTTCACGGCTTCGCCCGGACGTTCAGAATGTGTAATGGTATCACCGACTTTAACTTCACTTGCAACCTTTATCCCTGATATCAGGTATCCGACATTACCGGTGCCAATCTCCTGTGCCGGTACCTTATCCAGTTTGAGCACACCAATTTCATCGGCATTATACTCCATCCCGGTGTTTACGAATTTAACTTTATCATTCTTTCGTATTACACCATTAAATACCCGGAAATAAACTTCAATACCCCGAAAGGAATTAAAGACCGAATCAAAGATCATTGCCTGAAGAGGCGCACCGGTATTACCCTTTGGAGGCGGAACTCTTCGGATCACCGCCTCAAGAATCTCACGGATACCGATGCCTTCTTTGGCACTCGCCTTAATTACTGAATCTCTCTCAAGACCTGTCAATTCAACGATCTGATCTGTGACTTCCTCAGGCATTGCAGCTGGCAAATCAATCTTATTCAGAACCGGAATGATCTCCAGATTATGATCCATTGCCAGGTACAGATTAGAAATGGTCTGCGCCTCAATCCCCTGAGCTGCATCAACCACCAGCAAGGCCCCCTCACATGCAGCAATGGAGCGTGAAACTTCATAGCTGAAGTCAACGTGGCCCGGGGTATCAATAAGGTTCAGAATGTATTCCTGACCCTCATGTTTATAGGCCATTTGAATCGCATGAGCTTTAATAGTAATACCCTTTTCACGCTCGAGATCCATGTTGTCCAAGACCTGAGCCATCATCTGGCGCTGATTGAGGGTACCTGTAAACTCCAACAGTCTGTCCGCCAGGGTACTCTTACCATGGTCAATATGCGCAATGATGCAGAAATTCCTGATTTTTTCCATTCCAGACATGAAGTCCCGGTTTTAAGGACGCAAAACTAAAAAAAATAGCGTGGCGGGGTTAGGTAAAGCCTGCCAATCATGATCATCAGAGGAACTATTTTACCCTATATTTGCGTTCTTTTTAAATCAAACAAAATTCTTTCTATAAATGGGAAAAGCTATTGTACTCACAGACGCAAATTTTGACGAAGTAATCAACGGAAGCCAGCCTGTTTTGGTAGACTTCTGGGCTGAATGGTGCGGTCCATGCAAAATGATCGGCCCGGTTGTTGAAGAACTGGCAGGTGAATTTGAAGGAAAGGCGGTAATCGCCAAATTGAATGTTGATGAAAATCCTGAGGCCACCGTTCGCTTCGGTGTGCGCTCCATTCCCACCCTTTTGGTTTTCAAGGGTGGACAGGTTGTTGATAAGCAGGTTGGTGCGGTGCCTAAATCAGTGCTGGCACAAAAAGTAGAAGCACAGCTCGCCTGAGCATTTATCTGATATTTTATAATCCCGCATCCTGATGGATGGCGGGATTTTTTATTTTTTAGCCATTGCGTCCCGGACACGATCCAGGATGTTCAAAACCGCCGGACATACCAGGGTGTTTCTGAAGGTCAGGTCAAGAATCTGACTGACCTTTCGGCGATCAGTATGAGGGTATTCACGACATGCCTTTGGCCGCACCTCATAAACGGAACAATAATTGTCATCTCCTAAAAAAGGACAAGGAGAAGATTTCAGAACATAATTATATAAACTCTATACTGAATTTGAAGATGCTT
>JBMTCO010000028.1:0-23670 GCA_049430945.1 Cyclobacteriaceae bacterium | reverse complement strand
CTTGAAGGCCAGATGCAGAAAAAGGGAACTCCGACCATGGGTGGTATCATAATAATTGCTGCCATTCTTATTCCAACTTTGCTTTTTGCCCGCATTGATAATGTATATGTATTACTACTTCTGGTTGTAACGCTTGGCCTTGGCTTCATCGGCTTCCTGGACGATTATATTAAGGTTTTCAAAAAAGATAAGGAAGGACTTGCAGGCCGCTTTAAAATTGTCGGACAGGTACTGATCGGACTCATTGTCGGAGTAACGCTATACTTTAATCAACATGTTGTCGTAAGAGAGGTTGAGCCTGATACCTTCACAAGTGTTTCAGAAATTCAGACTGAACAGGGTGAACTACTTGAGTACCGCGATGTAAAATCAACAAAGACGACTGTTCCGTTTTTCAAGAATAATGAGTTTGACTATATGTCGCTTGTTCCGGCAGGCTATGAGGAATACACCTGGATTCTTTACACGTTTGTTGTGGTTTTGATTGTCACATCCGTTTCAAACGGCGCGAATATCACAGATGGTATTGATGGCCTTGCTGCAGGAACTTCTGCCATCATTGGTTTGACTCTTGCCATTTTTGCATATCTGTCGGGCAGGATTGACTTCAGTGCATATCTGAATATCATGTATATTCCGAACCTTTCGGAGGTGGTTATTTTCTGTACTGCATTTGTCGGCGCCTGTCTCGGCTTCCTGTGGTATAATTCATATCCGGCACAGGTATTTATGGGTGATACCGGAAGCCTTTCGCTCGGCGGAATCATCGCGGTGCTTGCTGTTGTTGTAAGAAAAGAGTTGATGATTCCTGTGCTGTGTGGAATATTTCTGGTTGAAAATCTTTCCGTCATGATTCAGGTAGGATGGTTTAAATACACCAGAACGAAATATGGTGAAGGTCGCAGAATATTTCTGATGTCTCCGCTGCACCATCATTACCAGAAATTACAGATTCATGAATCTAAAATTGTCACCAGATTCTGGATTGTCGGAATTCTGCTTGCTATATTTTGTCTCGCAACCCTCAAAATCAGATGAGTAAACTTCTTGTCATATTGGGGGCAGGAGAATCCGGTGCAGGCGCAGCAATGCTCGGAATCAGAAAGGGGTTTACTGTTTTCGTCACAGATCAGGGCCCAATAAAATCTGAGTATAAATCGCAACTCGTAGCTGAAGGAATTGAGTTTGAGGAAGGCGGGCATACCCTGGAGCGTATTCTGTCAGCAGCGCTGATCATTAAAAGTCCTGGCATACCCGACAAGGCACCGGTAGTTGCCAAAGCACTGGTGGCCGGAATTGAAGTCATTGACGAGATTGAATTTGCATTCAGGTACATCAATGGAAAAGTTATTGCCATCACCGGAACGAATGGAAAAACTACCACAACCTTACTTACATGGCACATTCTGAATACTGCCGGATTCCGGGTGGCACTGGCAGGAAACGTAGGTGAAAGCCTCGCAGGGAAAGTTGCTCAGGGAGATCATGATTGGTATGTGGTAGAGATCAGCAGTTTTCAGCTGGATGGAACACGCACGTTCCGTCCGGAGATTGGCATACTGACCAACATTACTCCAGATCACCTCGACCGGTATGAATACCGGATGGAAAATTATGTTTCTTCCAAATTCAGACTTGTGGCCAATATGGCAAACACAGGCCATTTTATATACCATGGTCAAGATCCTGTGGTTGAGCATGAAATTAATTCACGACTCATCCGACCTATTAAATATCCTGTAAGTCTGGATCCGCAATCCTCAGGGGTTTACTGCATAGGAACTGAAATGCATTTCAATGTAGCGGGAGCAGTTTTTAATATTGAGCAATCTGAAACCACCCTGAAGGGGCCTCATAATCTGCTCAACACCATGTGTGCAGTTACTGCCGCATTGCTGGCAGGTGTTCAGGAAAAAGTAATCAGGCACGCACTCGGCACATTCGTAAATGCTCCGCACCGTCTTGAGTCGGTTGCCACCATAAAAGGTGTGGAGTTTATTAATGATTCCAAGGCCACCAATGTTGATTCTGTTGTCTACGCACTCGAGAGCTATCAACAACCTTTGATCTGGATTGCAGGCGGAATAGATAAGGGTAATGATTACGGCAGAATCAAGGAGGTTGTGGCAGAAAAAGTCAAGTCTATTATTTGCCTCGGAAAGGATAATTCAAAATTGTTTGACTATTTCTCAGGCATTGTTCCGGATATATCAGAGACCGGAGATGTGCGTAAGCTTGTACGTATGGCCCTTGATCAGGCACAGATCGGTGACGTTGTATTATTATCACCTGCCTGTGCAAGCTTTGATCTTTTCAAAAATTATGAAGACCGCGGAAATCAGTTCCGGGCTGCAGTCCTTGAATTAAAAAAAGAAGTAGAACCCGCATCATGACTATGGAAAAATTTAAAAAATGGGCGGATGATAATTTACAGGGCGACAGAGTAATCTGGGCAGTGGTGGTTGCATTATCTGCCATCAGTATTCTGGTAGTGTACAGTTCTATCGGGACGCTCGCCTATAGAAAAGAAGGTGGTACTGAGTCCTATCTCCTCCGTCATACATTTATGATTTTTCTCGGGCTTGCCACTATGTGGGCTGCGCACAAACTTCACTATAAATATTATTCCGGGCTCAGCAGAATCGGGCTGTGGCTCAGTGTTCCGCTCTTATTATATACCTATAAATTTGGTACGAGCATTAATGATGCGTCGCGATGGTTACAGATTCCGATTATTAACCAGAATTTTCAGCCTTCTGATTTTGCAAGCCTGATGCTGATTATAAATCTGGCAGGCATGCTCTCAAGAAAGCAGGATGAGATTGATAGTCTGCAGGATACTCTTTTACCGATGCTGGCATGGAGTGGATTAATCTGTGCTCTGATTGGGCTGAGCAATATATCTACTGCCGTTCTGCTGTTTTTAACATGCATCCTTCTGATGTTCATTGGACGTGTGCCGGTGAAATATCTTATGATGCTTATGCTGGTCGGCGCACTTGCGGGTACAACCGTATTCTATTTCGGCCAGCGTGGAACAACTGCTGTCAACCGCGTGAAAGAATTTATTGCTGTAATTAATGGTGAAGCTGAACCGGGGTTTCAGGCCAAACATGGTCTTATTGCCATTGCCTCCGGTGGTCTTACGGGAAAGGGTCCGGGAAACAGTGATCAAAGAAATATTCTTCCCTATCCGTATTCAGATTTTATATATGCCATCGTAATTGAAGAGTACGGCCTTGTGGGTGGGGTTGTTGTTCTTATGTTATTTCTTCTTTTCCTCCACCGGGGGATGAAAGCCGCATATAACAGCGAGCGGGCCTTCGGCGGCTTACTTTCTGCAGGCCTTAGTTTTGATTTGGTATGCCAGGCGCTCGTAAATATGGGTGTTGTGGTTAACCTTGGCCCTATAACCGGACAGCCATTACCGTTTATGAGCTGGGGTGGCACGGCTATGGTCTTTAATGGTCTGGCAGCAGGAATAATTCTGAGTGTTAGCAGGGGTGAGCGTGATGAAGTTTCTTCAGATCCTAAGCCTTCAGAAGCTAATGTCACCCCGACAGCAGAATCCAAAAATTTACGGAACAGAGCCGCATGATACAGCAAAATGAATCATATCGCCTGATCATTTCCGGAGGAGGGACGGGAGGCCATATTTTCCCTGCAGTTGCAATTGCAAATGAGTTTCGTCGTCGCCACCCGGATTCTGAAATATTATTTGTGGGCGCTCTCGGAAGGATGGAGATGTCCAGAGTACCCGAGGCAGGGTATAAAATTATTGGCCTGTGGATCAGCGGACTTCAGCGCAGCATGAACCTTTCGAATCTCTTATTCCCACTAAAATTATTGGTGAGTTATTTTAAAGCCGTTCGGGTTGTATCCGGTTTCCGGCCTCATATCGTCGTGGGAACCGGAGGGTTTGCAAGCGGCCCTGTCATGCTGGCAGCAGTGCGAAAGGCGATACCCACACTTATTCAGGAACATAATTCTTTTGCAGGATTGACCAACCGTAAACTTGCTTCAAGGGTTAGCAAAGTATGTGTGGCTTACGAAGGAATGGAAAAGTATTTTCCTGTTTCCCGGATTGCTGTTACCGGAAATCCTGTCCGCAGCAACATCACACAGTTTTCAACCGATCGAATACAGGCAGTAAAATCTTTTGGAATGGATCCTGCCAAAAAAACTATTCTCGTAATAGGTGGCAGCCTTGGTGCCCTCACGTTGAACAACTGCATACTGAATGCACTTCCGGAATTTGAGGCGGCACAAGTTCAGGTAATCTGGCAGACAGGAAAAAAATATTTTGAGGAAATGTCACTGAAACTTAAGGCAAGTGGTGTTGGCGTTGTGTCTGCAGTGGAATTTATCAGTTCCATGGATGTGGCATACGCAGCAGCCGACCTGGTAGTCTCTCGCGCAGGCGCCATTGCCATCTCCGAACTATGCGTGGTTGCTAAGCCGGTCATTCTGGTTCCATCACCCAATGTGGCTGATGACCATCAGACTAAAAATGCTCTGGCGCTTGTAGATCGTTCGGCCGCATTATCTATAAGCGACGGCGAGGCATCTCAAAAACTTGTTGATGCCATCCTCAACCTTGTCAATGATGAAAAGAAAAAAAATGAACTGTCATCAAATATCCGTTTGCTTGGAAGGCCCCATGCTACTGCAGACATCGTAAATGAAATTGAGAAACTGATCAAACCTGTTGCCGCGTGAAACTGGAAGGTTACGATAGCGTCTATTTTCTTGGCATCGGAGGTATCGGGATGAGTGCCCTTGCACGCTGGTTCCGAATCGCAGGTATGCGCGTAAGCGGCTATGATAAGACGCCCACTCCGCTTACACATGAATTGATTGAGGAAGGTATTGAAATTCATTTTGAAGATAGAATTGAAATGATCCCGGGCTACCTCACACCTGAAAAAACACTTGTGGTGCTTACGCCTGCCATACCTGCCGGTCATTCTGAATGGGAATATCTTCGGACTCAGGGCTTTAATATCATTAAGCGCTCGGAAGTGCTTGGCCTGCTTACAAAAAATTACAAGACTATTGCTGTTGCCGGTACCCATGGGAAAACAACAACGAGCTCACTGATTGCGCATCTGTTGAAATCCGGCAACAGATCTATGGTTGGTTTTCTTGGCGGCATCACATCCAACTATGATTCCAACCTGGTACAGGAAGGTCAAGTAAATGACCAGACCCTGATGGTGGCTGAGGCTGATGAATTTGACCGTTCATTTCTTAGGTTATTTCCTGCGATGGCGGTCGTTACCTCTGCCGATGCTGATCACCTGGATATCTACGGGGACCACAATTCTATGCTGAATTCTTATCGTGATTTCATCCTTCAAATTGTTCTCGGCGGAGTTTTGGTAATCCATGAATCCATAAAAGATCTTGCTAAGGGAATTTCCAATGCAGCAATTGTCACTTATGGAACTCAAAAGGGCGATTATCATGCTGAAAATATCAGGCCTGCAGGAGGATTTTTCACCTTTGATCTTGTCGGACCCGGCTTCGTGCTTCGCGATATGTCCCTAGGCGTGCCTGGCTTCCATAACATGGAAAATGCTATTGCCGCCGCAGTCATAGGACTTCAGCTGAATATTTCTGAGACGGAAATAAGAAATGCACTGCAGACCTTCCGAGGCGTCAAACGTCGTTTTGAATTTATCATCCGGACTCCTGAACTGGTTTATGTAGACGACTATGCCCATCATCCTGCAGAGATAGAGGCTTTTCTTAAATCACTTCGTGCCATGTATCCGGGCAAGAATCTTACTGTTGTTTTCCAGCCTCACCTGTACACACGAACAAGAGATTTTGCAGAAGGTTTTGCCCAAAGCCTCAGCATTGCAGACGAAGTTCTCCTGATGGATATTTATCCTGCTCGTGAGTTGCCTGTAGAAGGAGTCACCTCTGATCTGATATTTAAAAATATCACCGCACCTGTAAAGATTCGCTGCTCCAGAAAGGATCTGCTTACAAGACTTGCAGGGCTTACACCTCAGGTCATTGCCACGGTAGGCGCAGGCGATATTGACACATTTGTAAAACCAATAAAAGAGCAACTGCTCGGAAGCCATGAAATTTAAATTCAGCCTCCGCAATGAATTTAAAGTTACTGCCGGTTTGTTGGCTGTGATGGTCCTTGTTGGCTTTGCAGACCGCAATCTTCGTCATAACACCTGCAAGGATATTGTAGTCACCCTGGAGAATGTCCGGGAAAACCATTTTCTGGATGAAGCCGATGTGCTGAGGATGGTGGAAACCATTCCGGGAGAAGTTCGGACGAAGCAGTTTTCAGTTATTGATTTCCGCGAAATTGAGGAGCGGCTTAAGTCTTACAGAAACTTTCGTGATGTACAGCTGTTTAATGACCTGAAGGGAAATCTTGTAGTCAATGTTTCACTTCGCAGGCCGGTTGCAAGACTTGCACAGGAAAGTGGTCCTGACGCTTATCTTTCAGAAGAAGGACTGGTAATACCGGTTAGCGACCGCTACAGTTCAAGGGTAGTCATTCTGAGCGGGAGTATGGTGAAACAGATTATCCTGGATCAGGATCTTAACAAGTCGGATTACGGAAAACGCATCAAAGCCACACTGGATTTTATAAATGGTGATTCTTTTCTTAAAAAACAGATTGCTGAGATTGAACTGAATTCAGATGGTACAATCAACCTGCTCCCTCAAATCGGAAGTCAGACCATTGAATTCGGTAAACCAGAAAAACTGGAGGATAAATTTCTGAAGTTAAAAGTATTTTATAAAAGTATTCTTCCGGAGCGTGGATGGAATAAATACCATCGTGTAAATCTGGAATTTGAAAATCAGGTTATAGCAGAATGAATTTTTTAAACTAATCATATCATCAACCACTACTAATTTTTTAATCATGGAAAAGGAAAAAATCATCGTCGGACTGGATATTGGAACTACCAAGATCTGCGCCATTGTAGGCAGAAAGAATCAATATGATAAACTGGAGGTACTTGGTATGGGTAAGGCTGAGTCCGAAGGTGTCATCAAAGGAGTTGTGACCAATATTGACCGTACCGTTGTGGCCATTTCAAAAGCCATCAGGGAGGCAGGTGACAATGCAGGAATCAATATTGGCCTTGTGAATGTAGGCATTGCCGGTCAGCATATCAGAAGCTACATAGAGCGTGGTTTTGGTGTCCGCAGCTCCGGTGATGACGAAATCACCATAGAAGATGTAAGCCGGCTTACCCAGGATATGCATCGGCTTGTGCTGCCTGCGGGTAATCAGATTATCCACGTAATGCCTCAGGATTATACCATTGACGGCGCTCATGGCATTAAGGACCCTGTTGGTATGGCCGGTGTTAAAATTGAAGCAGACTTCCATATCATTACGGCACATACGACGGCCATTAAAAATATTGACAAGTGTGTACGTCGCGCGGGTATGGATATTGATGAGCTTATTCTTGAGCCGCTGGCCTCAAGTCTTGCCGTATTAAGTGAAGAAGAAAAAGAGGCCGGTGTCTGCCTGATTGATATTGGTGGCGGAACGACAGACGTTGCAATCTTCCATGAGAACATCATCCGACATACTGCAGTAATTCCTTTCGGTGGAAATATTATCACCACTGATATACAGGAAGGATTGACTGTGATGGCTGCTCAGGCTGAAAAGCTGAAAAAGAATTTCGGAAAAGCCATTGCCGACGAAGCAAGGTCAAATGATATTGTTTCTATTCCGGGAATAAGAAACAGGCCTGCAAAGGAAATTTCCGTTAAAAACCTCTCTTCAATCATTCAGGCACGTATGGAGGAGATCATCGAAATGGCACATGCAGAAATCATCAGTTGCGGTTATGAGAAAAAACTTGCCGCAGGTATTGTAATTACCGGCGGTGGTGCTCAGTTAAAATGCCTCCAGCAACTCGTTGAGTTCATGACAGGACTCGATACCAGAATCGGATATCCGAATGAGCACATGGGTAAGAGTAAGATCGAGGAAGTTAAAAGCCCGATGTATTCAACCGCAGTAGGCCTTGTACTTGCAGGGTTCAGAAGCCTTGATCAGCGACAGAGTTCATGGATGCAAAAAGCTGAATCTGTCAGCGTGCAGACCATTCCGACCGACAAAAAGGGATTGATTGACAATTTCTTCAATTCTATTTTGAAAAGCACCAAAGAACTGCTGTCAGATGATATCGGCGGCTCCTACAAGGCTAAATAAAAAGAGAAAAAAACCACTAAATAAAAACGCTATGACTTTCAATTTTCCATCAAACGGTAACGGCAAAGAAGCGGCATTCAGCCCCGGCTCTGCTTATAAATTTGATATTCCGAAAAACAACCGCTCCATCATAAAGGTAGTCGGTGTCGGTGGTGGTGGCAGCAATGCCGTCAATCATATGTTTCGCATGGGTATCAAAGATGTGGAATTCATTATCTGTAACACAGATGTTCAGGCACTGAAAAGTAGCCCTGTACCTGTAAAACTTCAGATAGGAACAGCACTTACTGAAGGACTTGGTTGTGGTGCAAATCCTGAAGTAGGAAGAGCCGCTGCAGTTGAAAGTCATGAGCAGATTCGTGAAGCATTACAGGGAGCAAAGATGGTTTTCATCACTGCCGGAATGGGTGGTGGTACCGGAACCGGTGCAGCTCCGGTCATTGCGAAAATATCCAGAGAAATGGATATCCTGACTGTCGGAATCGTGACGATGCCTTTTCAATGGGAAGGAAAGAAAAAGATTGCACAGGCAAACCTTGGTGTAACAGGTTTAAGAGAAAACTGCGACACAGTCCTTGTTATTCTTAACAACCGTCTTCGTGATATGTTCGGCAACCTGGCCATCAGTCAGGCGTTCGCAGAGGCAGACAATGTTCTGACAACAGCCGCGAAAGGTATCGCGGAAATCATAACACTGACCGGCCACGTAAATGTCGATTTCCAAGATGTTCGTACCGTCATGCGTAATGCAGGACCGGCCGTCATGGGCTCGGCTGAAACAAAGGGTGAAGACAGAGCCATCAATGCGGCAAGGCTTGCCCTGTCATCACCCCTGCTGGATAATAAAGAGATTATGGGTGCGAAAAAGATCCTGCTCTCAATCATAAGTGGCGATGAAGCAGAACTTCAGATGGATGAACTTTCAACAATCACCGAATATATTCAGGAACAGGCCGGCGATCGTTGTGAAGTGATTTTTGGACATGGTGTTGATCCGAATCTTGGTGACCGCATCAGAGTCACCGTCATTGCAACGGGATTTCATGATGGAAAGCGTAAGGTTAAAAAGCAAGCTGCCCCAAATATCATTGATCTGGATTCAAAGCCCGAAGAAGATACGCTGCTTCCTGAGGTTGATAATTCAGTGAACCATGCGGAGCAGGAAATGTTTCTCAAGCAGGAGCCTGCAGAAGAGACCGCAAACGATGAATCCGAAGTATTTTTCTGGTCTGAAACAAAAGAGGTGAAAGAAGAGATAAAGTTTCATGTTGAGACAGAAACGGAGCAGACAGAAGCGCAGCAGGAGGAAGTAAAGCCTGTGTTTGAATTCAAATACCCTGAAATCAGGGATGAGAAACCGACCTACTCCACGCTTGATCTGTTTGCAGATGATACAGAAACCAGAGAAGAGGAACCGGCAGCATCATGGGATGCAGACCGTGAAGAAGGATTATTCGGTGAAGATGATGAGGAGAATCTTGGCAGCGAGGTGGCAGATGAAGAGATAATAAATGAACAGCCGGTATTAAATGTTGAACAGACCCGCAAGAGACTTGAAGAACAGGCACGTCAGCGTCGCGCTGAGCTGGAAGGCTCCCGGAAAAATGAAATGTCACGGGAAGAGTATAACAGTAAGTGGTCAACACCTGCCTACCTCCGCCGAGGTATAAAAATGGAAAATACGCCTCACTCTTCTCAGTCGCATATTTCCAGGTACAACCTGAATGATGATAACAATATCCTGGGGAACAATAAGTTTCTGCATGATAATGTGGATTAGCCGGAAGGGCTGATCTGAAGATATGGCATGTCCGGCACGACTGGTGGTTTACTCCTTACGTAGTGGTTGTTGGGGTAACTATTTTTTGCCGGTGTCGGCATGCCTTCTTATCTGACCGGAGTCTTTGGTCCGCATTCCTGAAAAGGAATATTTTTAGCGGCCCCGGTCATAAGTTTTACTGGTAAAAAGCCGGGTACTATGGCCCGGCTTTTTCATTTTCTGCAAATAATATCAGTTCGGAAAATTCACCGCTTTCCTTATCTTTATCCAACCTCAATCATCACTCATATCACCTAAAGAGAAATTTATGAACATGAACAGAAGAAACTTCCTTCGACAATCGGCTGTTATTGCCGGATCAGCCACTGCACTGGGGGTATGGTCCTGTACACAAAAAGTTGCTGAGACCTCCGCTGCATCAGGCCCTTGGCTTACAGGTGTACAGCTTTACTCCATCCGTGAGGATATGAAAAATGACCCCCTCGCCACACTTAAGCTGCTCGCTGAAATGGGTTATAAACATGTTGAACATGCCGGCTATCGTGAAGGAAAATTTTACGGATATACCCCGGCTGAATTCAAAAAAATTCTTGACGACCTGGGAATGACCATGCCAAGTGGCCATACCGTACTCCGCTTCAGCCACTGGGATGACACTGCAAAGGATTTCACAGATGAATGGAAAAGGACTGTTGAAGATGCTGCTGCGGCAGGACAGACTTATGTAATCAGCCCTTCCATGGAAGAAAGTGTCCGGACCGATATCAATCAGTTGAATTATTTCATGGATATTTTCAACAAGAGCGGTGAGCTATGTAAAAAGTATAATATGAAGTATGGTTATCACAACCATGACTTTGAGTTCAGTGAATCGCTGGAGGGAAAAACACTTTATGATCATATTTTGGAGAAAACCGATCCGTCTATGGTGATGCAGCAACTTGATACCGGAAATCTATACAATGGCGGAGCGAAAGCCATTGATATTGTAAAGAAATGGCCCGGCCGTTTTGAATCCATGCACGTAAAAGATGAGATCAGGTCAACCAATCCCGAAAGCCATGAAGAATATGAGAGCACCATTCTGGGTGAAGGAATTGTCAGTGTGAAGGAAGTAATTGACCTCGGTAAAGCCAACGGCGGAACACTTCATTTTATCATTGAGCAGGAATCCTATCAGGGTAAAACAGCCCTGGAATGTGTGAAACGTGATCTTGAGATTATGAAATCCTGGGGCTATTGATATTAGTTCGGCTTTAAAAAAATGACAAATCCGGTTAAAAGCCGGATTTGTCATTTTTGATCAATCCTCTAAAATCCTAAGTTCACACCTTCAATCTTTTGTATATGACAACTTTCAACCTCAAGCTATGTCGCTCAGGTCGCCGAGGTCTTAGTGAGTGAAGGGAAAATCCGTGTTCATAAAGTTCATTGTGTTGTTGACTGCGGAAGGCTGATGAATCCCCTTGGTGCCGAACAGCAGATTGAAGGAGGAATTATTGACGGACTTGGCCATGCACTGTATGGCGAACTGACTTTTGAAAATGGTGCAGCGAAGCAAAAAAATTTCAACAGTTATAAAATGATTCGGGTGAACGATGCCCCGGAAATTAATGTTCACTTCATTGAGTCAACTGAACATCCTCAGGGCCTTGGAGAGCCGGGTTTACCGCCTATCGGAGCTGCTGTCAGCAATACGATCTATGCCGCTACTGGTAAACCTTTGCGCCGACAACCATTTGCGGCGGCGATTAAGCCTCAGGTTTAGAGGAGGATTCGGTTCGCATTTAAAACTTAGAAATATCGGAAGGGATTATTCCCCGGCAACTAATTTGCCAAACCTTCTTCCTTCCATTTTTTGATTAACTCAATCTGAGCCGCTGACAGGGCCTGTCCTCCCTGTGGCATGAAACCGGTAGAGCCTGGCTGCCGCTGAATTCTATTCAAAATTTCTTCAACATCATTTTTTGTTGATGTGTAATCATTGTAATTGGAATGACAGCCGGTACAATTCCCCGTAAGGATAGGCTTGATATCGGCTGTGAATGACACCTGAGAAGCAGGAGCAGATTTTATAACAATGGTCAAAGCTGAGTTAAATGTCACCGATCCATTGGCATTGCTGATGCTCACCGAAACCACATAAGTTCCTGGCGCCAGACCGCTTCCTGCCTGGATAACTCCCTCTGAGTTGATGGTGATATTATTTCCTGCAGAAGGAGATACACTGATTGTAAAGGAAACAGGACCACTTGAATTGGTTTGGGGCGCTGTTGTGGAAAATGCGCTTCCCTGACTTACTTCTGAAATAGCCGGACTATAACTAAAGGCAGTTGGCAATAACAGCGCCTGGCTGATGGAAATCGTCAGGAGATTATCGAATGCTCTGGAGCCGGCCTTATTCGAGGCTGTAATGGTTGGTCGGTACGTTCCGGGTGTTGCTCCGGCTGCTACTGTTACGATGCCTTCTGCATTGATTGAGAATTGTGAAATCGTGTTTCCGGATAAACTGAATGAAATCGGTTGCGTTCCTTCTATAACCGGCTTTGGCGTTGTTGCCTCTTCAGATGAAAGAAGCGATATCTGAGCCGGTGAATAGCTGAGCCCTGATGGGGCAATAGCCGGATCTTCGGTTTCTGTTGAACAGGAAAGAAAGAGAACAGGAAAGACTAATAGCAGTCGTAACATATTTTTTTTCATAACCCCGTTTGTGTTGCAATTATACAACCGGGTATTGAAAACTGTTACGGGATTGGTTACCGAACCGGTAAATTTTCGGTTTCTGTTGTCGCATTTATGGAATGAAAAGTCTGGGATTAGTCTATTTCTTCGAACTTGCTTTCCTGTTGGAGCTCAAATACTTGTAGCGAGGCTGAATCCTTTTACAAGCTCAATCCCTCTTTCTACACTCTGTGTCTCTTTCTGAAAATCATGGAGGAGAAACAGAGTACAGAAATAATGCTGTAAACTTTTCCAAGCCCTATCCCTCTTTCTTCACTCTGTTTCTCTTTCTGAGAATCAATAAAGAGAAGCAACATACAGAAACAGAGCTGTAAATTCTTTACAAGCTCTAGTCCCTCTTTCTACACTCTGTTTCTCTTTCTGAAATTCAAGAAGGAGAGACAGAATACAGAAACAGTACTATAAAACTTTTACAAGCTCCGATCCCTCTTTCTACACTCTGTTTCTCGCTTTGAAAATCAAGAAACAGAAACAGAATACAGAAAGAGTCCTGTAAAACTTTTAAAAGCCCTTAACTCTTTCTTCAATCTCTTACTCGCTTTGTCCTTCCGGCTCAATTAAATCCCATAGATTACCATAGAGATCCCTGAAAACTCCGACCGTACCATATTGCTCTCTTACAGGTCCGCGGATAAATTCAACGCCGGCACTTTTTAGTCTGTTGTAATCCCTGTAAAAGTCATCGGTATGTAAAAAAAGAAATACCCTTCCGCCGGTCTGATTGCCGATTCTTGATTGCTGTTCATCGCCCGAAGCTTTAGCAAGCAGAAGACCTGTACCGGGCTCACCTTCAGGCTTTACAACAACCCAGCGTTTTGTCTCGGACAAAACAGTATCCTCAACCAGCCTGAATCCAATGATTTCGGTATAATACTGAATAGCCCTGTCGTAATCATCTACAACAAGACTTATAAGAGAGAGTCGCTGATTCATCAGTGTACTATTTCTTTCGTGCAGCAGCCACTTCCTGCGGTGTGGTTGCTCCGCCTGCATTGCCGAAAGAATTCCTGATATAATTAAGCAGATCGCTTACCTCCTGATCACTCAGCGGATAGCCCGGCATTTCCCCTTCATACAGAACACCATTCACCGTCATTGGTCCGCTTGCGCCATTCAAAATGATATTGATGCTACGGGGCTTATCAGCCATCAGAAAATCTGCCTTTGCCAAAGGCGGATAAATGCCTTCCATTCCTTCTCCGTTTTCCATATGACAGCTCTGACAATTCATGATGTATATTTCCTTTCCTGCCTGTATGCTTTTGGTCAGGTCAACTGCAGGTTTCTCCTGCCCAGAGGCAACAACCGAAAAGACTACGGCAAAAATGAAAGTCAGCATTTTCTTCATGATACGAATTTTACTCAAAAGTATATTGCTTCATGGAATTTTGGCTGCCGTTTACCAGAAAATGGTGTAGAGGGCTGTCAGTATTCCAAGGATCAGTGTAGCAATTACAGCAAAACCTGGACTTACCCTGAACATAGATGGATCTGTGTCCATTACCTTTTCCTTTGCAGGTTCCGGTTTTAAGGTGCTTATGACTACCATAACAAGGATGATTACAATAAATGAAATGGTCATCCTGTCAAGGAATGGAATAGGGGAGACCAGATTCCCTGAAAGCTGCGGAAGAAATTTCAGTAAGGTTGAAAGTGGGATGGTCAGCAGTGCGCCCCACAAGGCGGCTGTTGAAGTACTTCGCTTCCAGAAAAAGCCCATCAGAAAAATAGCGAGTACACCCGGGGAAATGAATCCTACATATTCCTGAATAAACTGATAGGCCTGATCCAGGGTTTGTAAAGCAGGAGCCGTAATTCCTGCAATCAGTATGGACACTATCACAGCCCATCTTCCTGTTTGCACCAGCTTTTTCTCGTCAGCATGTGGATTTATATACTGCCTGTATAAATCAAGTGAAAAAATTGTAGAGATACTGTTGGCTTTTCCGGCGAGTGAGGCCACCACTGCGGCGGTAAGTGCAGCAAACGCTACCCCCTTAAGCCCGGCAGGCAATAAATTCATGAGGGTAGGGTAGGCCCTGTCTGGTTTTATATTTCCTGCTATATCCGTCATCTCAGCCACAAACATTCCGTCCTGATACAACACATACATCGCTATTCCCGGAATTACCGCGATCAGTGGAATCATCAGTTTTAAAAATGCTGCAAACAATAATCCTTTTCTTGCAGTCCGGAGATCTGCGCCAAGTGCACGCTGTGTGATGTATTGATTGCATGCAAAATAGTTCAGGTTGTTAATCCACATCCCTCCGATCAGAACAGACAGCCCGGGCAGATCCTGATAATAACGATGATCCGGTTTCAGAATCATATGAAAATGACTGTCTGCCTCTTGCTTAAGCAATACCATCCCTTCCCATGCATTGCTGCCTGCTCCAAATCTTTCTGATACCAGCGTAAGCGCGAGATAGGAGGTAATCAAGCCGCCGATGAGCAGAACTATTACCTGAATCACATCTGTATATCCTATCACTTTCATGCCGCCCACTGTTACAAGGACGGCAAACACACAAAGAAAAATGACACACCACAAAAACGACAGTCCGGAGATGGAATTGATTGCGATGGCTCCGAGATAAATGATTGATGTGAGATTCACGAATACATAAACCAACAGCCAGAAGACAGCCATAATGGTGCTGACTTGTCTGTTGTAACGCTCCGCAAGAAATTGCGGCATGGTGAAGATTTTATTTCTGATGTAGAGCGGAATAAAAAAAACGGCTACTACAATAAGTGTTGCGGCCGCCATCCACTCGTAGGTGGAAATGGCAAGTCCAATTGCAAAACCCGAACCGGACATCCCAATGAAATGCTCAGCTGATATATTCGAAGCAATCAGGGATGCGCCTATCGCCCACCATGTCAGTGATCCCTCCGCCAGAAAAAATTCTCTGGTACTCATGGTGGAGGATTTTCGGCGATGGTAAACCCAATAGCCGTAAATGAAAACAATCAGAAAGTACAGGCAAAAAACAAAATAGTCGGCGGGTTGAAGTTTGTTCATTCTGCCTGCTATTCAGTGAGGTTCATGCAGTTCAGAATTTGAGGGTAGCCGGAAGGTATTTGGCAACCAGATCTTCGTAGTAGGGCTTCAGTACTGTCCAATCCGGAGGTATAGGATTCTTGGAATACAGATCGTACGGATTAAAAAGATTAACCCATTTGAAATGCTCCCGGTCGTGATCATCCATCAGATGATCGTAGGCATGCTCACGATGCTGGGCATAAAATGAATGGTAACGCAACATATAAAGACCCGCCTCAGGCAGCCTGTCTTTTACCATTTGATAAACATATTCGTCGTGTCCCCAGGACATATGAACATTCCTCAACCCACAGTTGGGTTCATAAATTCCAAACTTAGAGTTATATTCAGGATTGTGGTAGTCGGGATTATTAACGAAAAATTCCGGGTAGACAATCTTATCTGAGTGCGCACAGCCTACAGGGAAGGTATCACCAACTACTGCCCACTGAGGCTCACCAAACAGGCATAGCACTTTTCCCATATCGTGAAGAAGTCCAACCATGACCATCCAGTCCGGGTGACCATCTTTGCGTATGGCTTCAGAGGTTTGAAGGAGGTGCTGAAACTGATCCAGATCGGTATCAGGGTCAGAATCATCCACCAGTTGATTCAGGAAATTAAAAGCTTCCCATACCGGCATTTCCTTTTTGTCAAACTTCAGGAATTCAGTTTGCTTGCTGCGTACAAATTCGTAGGTCTGGTATGTATGATTGAGCCGGTAAAATTCCTTTACCGTTTCCCTTTTTGGATCCTCATAGTTGCGGTATTCCTCAGTTGATTTGGAGGTGGCGATGGTTTCAGGGTCCGGGTATCTGCGAAGCAGATCTTCCTCCCATTCATCAAGGCTCTTCAGGGGCTCGTTTTGATTTTGGTTCATAAAACTGAAATAACCCTGAAATTTGGTGATTTTCAGAAGAGTTTGCAAGGCCTACAATTGCCTCAGATAGCTCAGTTTTATTATGGAATGATCTTCTTCCTGACGGATTCCTGTCAGATCTCTGAATCCTCTTTTATTTAACACGATATAAAGGAAGGACAGAGGCCTGTATTCCCATGAAAGACGGATATTGTAATTCTTTGAATCGTTCTCTGAATTCTGCTGATAGAATCCGATTACCTGAACTCTTGGATTTAAGGCAAGCCTTCCCTCTATACCGTAAAGATCAATCTGTTCATTGCTTTGTTCTGTGCCCACACTTGAAAAAATATTCCGGTTCATCCGAGTGGCAATCGACAAGTGAGGGGAGGGCGCCAACTGAAGTGTAAAATCAGCCGTGGTTAGTTTCCCGTTAAAATAGGTTCCCCAGTCCAGCTGCCCCATCAGATTGAGAAATTTTGATGGATCGGTTGTCATCCATATTTGTTGCCGGAAGTAATTGTACTCACCTGCTGTGATGTTCACGCCCAGTGGGCGGAAAGATTCAGTCAGCCGCTGATATACAGGATTGATGGAATATCCGAGATAGCCACCTTTCTGAAAATTGACCCACAATGGAAACAAAGGCAACTGACGCTCAATAAGCTCACCTGTTGACGCCTGCCAATAGAACTCAGGCAAAAATCCGGGTTCAAATGCACGAATGCTTTTTCTGAAAGGCAGTAATTTTCCACGGTAATACCAGTTCATGCCTGGTGTTGTGCCAATGATGTCCTTTCGTGATACAAATCCCATCTCCGGATTAAAGTCCTTTGAAACATACGACTGTGTTAACCAGATTTTATAGTGATTGGTCAGGTTTACATATTGAAATATTCCTGAATAACCTTGTCTTGCACTGTTACCTCCGTTTGAATGCATAGCCATCATGTTGATGGACTGAGCATCAGTAAGACGCATAAATCCGTCCATGGTACTCACAACATTCACTCCCGAAGGAGTTTGCTTGGCAGTTATCATTCCGCCGATTCTGCTTTGATCGCCGAAGTTTTGTGAATAACGACCTACAAAAAAATTGGTGAGCGGACTTTCATCAACTGCTCTTTGTCGCATCATGATGGCACCGAAATTTTTTGTGTTAGATCTGTAAACCATTCTCGCACCTGCATCAATTGGGCGTGGAGTTCCATTTCCGTCAAGTCCGATGGTTCTGCTGAAGAAAGGTTGTATCGCCATGGATCCGCCGGAGCCATCACCGCCCGGCCGCACACCAAAACCAAAGAGTGAAGCATTTTCAAGAAAGAACTGCCTTCGCTCAGGAAAGAAAACTGAAAATCTGGTCACATTGTTGACCTGCCTGTCAACATCAGCCTGTGCAAAATCTGTATTGACTGTTAGGTCCAGGACTGTGTTCGTATTTACTGCCCACTTGATATCTCCGCCCGGTTTGAAATTAACCTCTCTTGAACCTTCACCTGTTGAAGGTGTCCTATATCGATCAATGGAAAAGAGGGCATAAGGTTGTATCCTCACATTGGCTCCAGGTGGCGGAGGTTGCAGATTAGTAATAAGGCCTGCATAACTCATCCGTGTGGCACCAAAGACTCGGGGAAAAGGAGAGAAAGCCGTTACCTCATTGCTGTATCTCCGGTTCCGGTACATATTGAAGCCCCACGTTTGTAATGAATCTGTCATTTTGGGGTATCGTAATGTTTGCCACGGAATTGCAATCTCCGCAACCCAGCCGGAGTCTGAACGGCCAGTGCGTACGCGCCACAGCCCGTCCCAGTCAACATCAAAAAAGTTGTCATCAAATGCGAGCAGATCACGCTGCACTCCGTAAGGATTGGTTGCAAATACCATTGCATTTCGTTCATCTCTGAAACCGTCAAAACAAAGATTGATCAGATCATGTTTCTGAAAATCAAAATCCCTTTTAAAATCAACGGCACGGATCGCTTTTTTACCAAGGCTGTCCTTTGACACAACAGCCAGATATAAAAATTGTTGGTTGTACAGAACGCTTACGGAGGTCTGATGATTGGCCCGCTCACCCTGATGGGGTTCTACCTGAGTGAAATTACTGTGGCGGACCGCCTGTTTCCAAAAATCCTCATTCAGTTTTCCATCGACCTTTAGTGCCCCGTTTATTTTAACAGATTCAATAATCCTTTTTTCAGGATTAGGTGGAAAGATAAATGCGTCTTGAGCAGATATTTTTGAAACAAGCAGGGCTAGAAAAATTCCAAACGAAACAAATCTCATTTTTCTGAACTTCAGGCCGTCGCCTTTTTGCTGTTTAGAAAAACAAGTAACAAACCTGTCAGTGCATAGAATGTAAGCAGACCTGCACTTACAAGCATAACCTGAGGATATCCAAGGGTTGAAACATCCACAAAAAAGTAGGGATACCAGCCAGTAATCAATCCGCGGATAAGTGAATAGATAAAATATGCCACCGGAAAAACAAGCCACCTCCATGCCAGTGAGTAAGTATTTTTATGCTTTTCAACTACAATCCACCAGAACAGGATATAAAGCACCGGATTGATATAATGAAGCAGCAGATTCCCAAACCATTCAAGGCCCGTCGGATTGAAGGTTGCTGATAACAGAAAGTGATATGCAAATCCCACAATGATGATGTACACGGCCGTACCGGTCTGAACAATTTTTCTCCTGAAAAAATCCGCCCACCGTGCAGCCGTAAAAACAGAGACTGCTCCAAAACACAAGGCTACCAGAATATTTGTCCATACAGTCATATAGCTGTAGTAACGGACAGTTTCAGTCAGAAAGGAATTTTCATTTCCCGGCTTCAACACAATAATGATCCATTGAGAAATAACGCTGTATGCTCCAGCAATAAAACCGATTACCGGAAGCCATGACTTAATAGCTGATTTCATTTTTTCTTTGGTTTGACTTTTGAGCTGGAAATTTTTCTTTTTCGGACTGCTTTTTCTGCAGACCGGATCGTTGTGTCTTTAATGTTTTCAGAGACCCTGAATTTGATGATTTTTTTGATCAGTTCCACAGGCAGGTCTTCCTCATGTGGAAATTGAACTGAACCTTTTCCTTGTTTAAATCTGCTCAGTTCCTTACTGAATTTCTTATGTCCTGAAGGTAAGGCATACAATCCGGTGTGCCGCTCGTAACCGGCAAAGTAGATCAATGGCTTCCCTCCAAGTTTATAGGCTGGCATACCATAAGAAATTGATTCTTCTGCATCCGGTGCGATGGTATGTAAAAGACTGCGTAGTATCTGAAGCCGGTCGCCTGCAACCCTGCTGAATTGAGAAATGTATTCCGTTACATTGTTAAATTTCCTTTTCATTCACTGCTCAGGAATTTTTTCTCATTCGTTTCGGTCCGTACCACAACCAGAATCCTGTTATGGTAAAAACAATCAGACCCAACCCCATGAGACTGGTGTAGAAAAGTTTAAATATCCCATCAGATGTTTTTAAATAAAAATCAAAAATTGATCCGTCATGAATTTTTTCAATAAAATCTGATCTTCGGTGATTGACGCTTAAAACCATTCCTGTTGCTCCGTCCAGCTGTATCTCATTGAAATGATTCAGATAACTAAACTTAACAATGCCTTTATCTTTTCTGATATCAATTCTGTCAACTTCTGCTGAAAATTCCTCGCCTAAGGAATCTTTTAACACCTGTTCTGCAATGTCATTTAATTCCTGAAGAGAACGCCAATTGGAAAAATCTGAAGAGGTTCCCTGTTGTGACTTTGCCTGAATAATTCCACTGCTGTTCTTTTTCCACCCAAGTAATAAACCGGTCACGCCGACAATAAATAAGAACGCAAAGAGCACAATTCCAAATTTCCTGTGAACGGATCTGAAACTTCGCAATATTCCCGCCTGACGGGTTCTTGACAATTTATCATTTATGGTATTGGACATGTACCGGGTTCTTTGCTGTTTGCCTGACCGCTCAGAATTTTTTTAATGATTTGTGACATCAATAAAAAGCAAAAAATCTGACATAAACACCCACTTTTTTTCCCTGAAACGTCATATCACCTGATAGACTCCTGATCCAGGTATCAGGGTAATTAACTTTTTTAGGCGGCCGGTTAATCTATCAGGAAATTGAATTTTTTCTGCCCTTCTTTTGATATTTTCGCATCCTGAAATTTAAAACTCAATTATTCTTATGACAGATCATACATCACAAAGTACCACATCCTATTCCGTAAACGGCCAGGGCAAGTGTCCATTCACAGGCGGCACGGTTAAGCAGGCTGCAGGTGGCGGAACTACGAACCGCGACTGGTGGCCCAACCAGCTTAAGCTGAATATCCTCCGTCAGAATTCAGATTTATCTGATCCTATGGATAAAGATTTTGACTATGCTAAAGAATTTAAAACACTTGACCTGAAAGCTGTAAAGGAAGACATCTTCAAACTGATGACGACTTCACAGGACTGGTGGCCTGCAGATTATGGACATTATGGTCCTTTCTTCATCCGTATGGCATGGCACAGTGCAGGTACTTACCGTATTTCGGATGGCCGTGGCGGTGGCGGCTCAGGACAGCAGCGCTTTGCTCCGCTGAACAGCTGGCCGGACAATGCAAACCTTGATAAGGCCCGTCTTCTGCTCTGGCCTGTTAAGAAAAAGTACGGCAAAAAGCTTTCATGGGCTGACTTGATGATCCTTGCAGGTAACTGTGCACTTGAATCTATGGGATTCAAAACTTTTGGTTTTGGCGGTGGCCGCCCTGATGTATGGGAACCGGAAGAAGATGTGTACTGGGGTTCAGAAACTGAATGGCTTGGCGACAAGCGTTATACCGGTGATCGTGAACTTGAAAACCCTCTTGGTGCTGTTCAGATGGGTTTGATTTATGTGAACCCGGAGGGACCTAACGGTAAACCTGATCCGCTCGCATCTGCTCGCGATATCCGCGAAACTTTTGGCCGCATGGCTATGAATGATGAAGAAACTGTTGCATTGATTGCCGGTGGTCACACTTTCGGCAAAACACACGGTGCGGCAGATCCTTCAAAATATGTGGGTCGTGAACCTGCCGGTGCTTCCATTGAGGAGCAAAGCCTTGGTTGGAAAAATACCTTTGGAAAAGGTAATGCCGGTGACACCATCACCAGCGGCCTGGAAGGCGCATGGACTACGACACCTATCAGCTGGAGTAATAATTACTTTGAGAACCTGTTTCGCTATGAGTGGGAACTGACTAAAAGTCCTGCCGGTGCGTATCAGTGGAAGCCGAAAGATGGTGCAGGTGCCAACACGGTTCCGGATGCACATGATCCTTCAAAGCGTCATGCTCCAATGATGCTTACAACCGATCTTGCACTTCGCGTAGATCCTGCCTATGAAAAGGTATCCCGTAAGTTCTATGAAGATCCCCAGGCCTTTGCAGATGCTTTTGCACGTGCATGGTTCAAGCTCACCCACCGCGATATGGGTCCGCGCTCACGTTACCTCGGACCTGAGGTACCGGCTGAAGTTCTGATATGGCAGGATCCTGTGCCTGCAGTGGATCATCCGCTTGTTGATGAAAATGACATCGCAGCACTGAAGCAAAAAGTGCTCGCTTCAGGTCTCACAGTTTCACAACTCGTTTCAACAGCATGGGCATCAGCAGCAACTTTCCGAGGATCTGATAAACGCGGAGGTGCCAACGGCGCCCGCATAAGTCTTGCTCCTCAGAAATACTGGGAAGTGAACAATCCGGCTCAGCTTTCTCAGGTTCTTGACAAACTTGAAGCTGTCCGCAATGAGTTCAATGGAAGTCAGAAGAGCAAGAAAATTTCTCTGGCCGATCTGATTGTGCTGGCGGGATGTGCAGGTGTGGAAAAGGCTGCCAGGAATGCCGGACATACCATCACCGTTCCGTTTACACCGGGGCGCACTGATGCTTCACAAGAACAAACTGATGTGGAGTCATTTGAAGTGCTGGAGCCTGTGGCAGACGGATTCCGCAATTATGTAAAGTCAAAAACAGCAGCAAGTGCAGAAGAACTGATTGTTGATAAAGCTCAGCTCATGCGACTGACTGCCCCTGAAATGACTGTACTGGTGGGTGGCATGCGTGTTCTGAATACCAATTACAATGGTTCTTCACATGGCGTGTTTACAAAAACACCTGAGTCATTAACCAACGATTTCTTCGCGAATCTGCTGGATTTTGGCACCACATGGACGCCTGCATCCAAGGATGTATTTGAAGGCCGTGATCGTGTAACCGGTCAGGTAAAGTGGACAGGCACCCGGGTGGATCTGATCTTTGGTTCTAATTCAGAACTTCGTGCAGTAGCAGAAGTTTATGCCTGTGAAGACGGTAAAGAAAAGTTCGTAAAGGATTTCGTTGCCGCCTGGAACAAGGTGATGAATTTGGATCGGTTCGATCTGAAAAAGTAATCCGCTTAAAACCGGAATCTGAAAAGCGACCCTGAAATGGGTCGCTTTTTTTGTTTAGCGACAAGCATTTTGTAATGGTTCTGGTGATTTTATGGTTTTTTAAAGTTTGGCCCTTGATAGATTCTGATGATTCAAGCCTCGGATTCTTCCATTTCCGGAGCGAAAAGGACTAAAATCTTTTCCCTATTTTAGCCTTACAGACATAATCATATTTTATATGCTTCATCTTCAGGGAGAAACCAATGTAAAAGATCTTCGCACCGGCCATGATGCAGCCAGGGGTCTTGGCAAAGAAATCGGTAAATTCTGCGTGATGACCATGGAAATACCATGGAAAGTAACCCGTGATAAATTGGGGGGAACACCGGAGTCTGTGGTTATGATTGAAACTATGGAAGAAGCCTGGCTCGATGCCATGTGTGAAAATCTACCCTCATGCGATTCCGTTGTTGGTGTGGGCGGAGGTATGGCCATTGATGCAGCAAAGTATGTCTCGTGGAAAAAAGGCATACGCCTAGTTTCTGTACCTACCATTCTTTCAGTAGATGCCTTTACTACTCCAGCTGCCGGAATCAGAAGAAATCATGAGG
>JBMTCO010000027.1:0-24183 GCA_049430945.1 Cyclobacteriaceae bacterium | reverse complement strand
TTTGTGGATCGTTTACTGATTGGAGCGAATACCAACCGGGATTATTATGGCACTGTTGGTCTGCGAACCAAATCTTACGGCGATCAGATGAAAATTCTGTCTTTTGTCAACTCTGCGCCTTACGATAATCTTAAATCCTTTCCTGAATCAGATTATAAACCTAACAGGACCTTTGTTACAAATCTGAAGTGGAATTCTGGTGTCTATGAAGGTGAAGTGGTTAATGGTGTTCCCGAAGGTTTTGGTTTCTGGTATCATAATTTCAACGGCTCTGCGGAAATCGGTTACTATAAATCAGGTTACCCGCATGGTCTGATGGCAAGACGCACACCGGGTCCGACCCTTAATAGTTTTGGAGTAACCGGTCTGGCAGTTTTCAATAATGGGATCGCATCTAAAGGCGTTTGTTCCACATACCGAGGACTCTATGAAGGGGAGGTCTCCTTACAGATCACCCCCGCAGGCAGAGGTAAAATGACAAATATTGTCATTGATGGTGAAAATGTCACGGAAGAAGGAGAATTTTATGGGAATGTTCTGAATGGATCCGGCAAAAGAACAAGAGCCAATGGCTCCTATGAATCAGGAACCTTTCAAAACGGCATCTTCACCTCAGGCTTAGTAAAGGTTACGCTCCCCGGACTCAGGGTCGGTGATGTCATCCGCGTAAATGGAAATAAAAAGCTGGTCAGACAAACCGGATTATTTGAAGGATCCAGCCGGTATGTTGTACTCAATGATTGGTCTAAATTATATGAGACTCAGAAATTTGAGATTTCCTTTGAATCGGACAGTGAATTTTATTCCACTTGCTCTCGTTGCAATGGTGCCGGGACACAGACCGAGCAGCGCACCACCCAAACCTGGGTTGGAAATGATTACTCCCAAACCACTAAGGTGGATCCTTCAGACGGAACTATCATTAAATCATTCATAGTAACACCAAAGTATACTATCCGCACAAGCACCATCAATCACTCCTGTAGTATGTGCAAAGGCTATGGAAGACTTATGAAATAAACTTTCTGGAACAGTCAGTACTTTCTCTTGCAGCTGTTCCGGACTTGAGTCCGATCATTGTTTTATTTTGCAAAACATTAATATTGGACTACAAAACCTAACCGGACACAACTATGTCTTTCAGGCTGCTTCGCGTTGTAATTTTTATCGCAACCCTTAATTCCTGCAGCACGCCTGATACCAAAATCACTGAAACTATTTTCCCGGTTCAAACCTGGGTTGCAGCAAGCGACGGAACAATACCTCTGATTATTATCGCTCCTCATGGCGGCAACTTAAAACCTTCGGTGCTGCCTGACCGCAATTGTGAAAATTGTGTTTATGTCAATGACCTCAATACCATGGAGCTGGCACAGGCCATCAACAGTACATTTTATTCCCGTACAGGTAAACGGCCGTTTCTGATCATTAATAAACTGCATCGTACGAAATTTGATGGCAACCGCGATCTCACGGAAGCTACGGGCGGCTATGACCCGCTTACTCCATTCTGGGTCTATTATCATAATGCCATTGATACAGCTATAAACCGTGCACTTAGGCTCAGCGATCGTGCGCTGGTCATTGATCTTCACGGGCACGGTCATGCCAAGCAAAGGCTGGAGCTTGGTTATTTGCTCAGCGGTACGGATTTGCGCAAAAGTGATTCTGATATTCAGATCCTCTTACCTCAGTCTTCAATTGTCGGTCTCACTCAATCAGCAGGCAAAGGCACTGAATTGATCAATGGCCTTTTATCACTTGGTGCTTCTTTTGAAACTGTCGGTATTCCTTCCGTTCCCTCTCCTTCCGATCGGGCTCCGCTTTCCGGCGATCCCTATTTCAACGGTGGATTTAATACCCTTCGTTACGGTTCTGCCAACGGTGGTCCTTCAGACGCCATCCAGATTGAATGCTATTATACCGGAATCCGTAATTCATCCGCATCGATCGCTTCCTTCGCTGAAAAATTTGTGACTGCTTTATTGCTTTTCATGGAACAGAACTATTCTGTCCTCTGAATTTTACTTTTGTATCCTCGTTAAAGTCCAAACCCTGTAAGCAAGCTATCGTCTTTTTATAAGCTCGCCCCCTCTCTTTCTTCGCACTCGAACTCGCACTGCATTTTTGTAGTAAGCACAAAAATCCGAACCATTGCCTTACCGCTCTATCAATGCTTCATACTCTCTTTCGCTTTCTGTTTCTGTTTCTCTTTCTCTTATACTTTCTTCTTCTCCTTCTGTTCCTGTTTCTCCCTCTTCATTTGTTTACCTTCGTAATTCCTATGCCTGAAAACACTACTTCACGAGTCCGCATCATCCTGATTCTGGGGATGCTGATGACCATCAGTCCTTTTGCAATCGATATGTATTTACCCTCTTTCTCACAGATTTCAGAAGAGATGAACACCACCGCCTCCCGTGTATCACTTTCTGTTTCCAGTTATCTGATCGGGCTTGCCTTTGGGCAGATTATTTACGGACCAATGCTTGACCGCTTCGGAAGACGCAAACCTCTTTTTTTCGGTTTAACACTTTTTGTTGTTTCAAGTTTTGCCTGCGCGGCAACCGGTACCATTGAGGAGCTCGTGATTGCCCGGTTCTTTCAGGCTCTTGGCGGTTGTGTCGCCTGGGTTGGCGCTGCAGCTATGGTGCGGGATTTTTTTCCTGTTCAGGAAACCCCAAAGATTTTCTCACTCCTCGTATTGGTTCTCGGGGTCTCTCCACTGGTAGCGCCTACGGTTGGTGGTTTTGTTGCTGTTGCACTCGGCTGGCGTGCAATTTTTATTATACTAGGCGCTATTGCAACGATCACTCTGTTAGTCGTTGCATTTTTTCTGCCACCGGCTGCCGGCCCCGACAAATCTGTCCGGCTTCATCCCGGTGATCTGGCGAAAACCTTTGCCGGTATTTTGCGGGAGCCGCAGTTTATCACCTACACGCTTTCCGGCTCCCTGGCTTTCGCCTCCCTGTTTGCTTATGTTTCCGGAAGTCCTGTAATTTTCATGAATCTTTATCAGCTGGATCCCCGAACCTTTGGAATCCTCTTTGCATTGATCTCAATTGGGTTTATCGGAGCCAGTCAGTTTAACATTCTTTTAGTCCGTCATTATAACTCCGACAAAATTTTTAAAATGGTACTGACCATTCAATTAGTGATTGGTATCCTTTTTCTGATTGGGTCTTTGTGGCAGCTTCCGGTATATATAACTGTCATTTTCATTTTGCTTACGATGGCTTGTGTCGGAATGCTGAATCCCAATGCGGCTGCGCTTTCGCTTGCTCCTTTTAAGAAAAACATCGGAAGTGCATCTGCTTTGTCGGGTTGTATTCAAATCACCATCGCATCCCTTGTATCCGGAGCACTGGGAATTTTTAAGGATGTGGCATTGATTACTTTTTCAGCGGTGATGGCCGTGGCAGCAATTCTGGCATTTATTGCATTGCGCACGGGTAGCCGGAAATTTAAGGTAACGCTGGGCGAAAATGATGGCGAAGCAGTGGCGGCGCATTGATTCCGGGTGACTGTTTAGTTCTGTTTAATCAGGACTTTTAATTTCCCCGGCTAAATTATTTTTTGCTACTCAAGAGTAAACTGTTTATTATCTTCAGCTCTATGTCGAAATTTAATATAAAGAATCAGCCATCAGATTCCAATACTTTTGATGCCATTGTAATAGGCTCCGGAATTTCAGGAGGCTGGGCAGCAAAAGAACTTTGTGAGAACGGATTGAAAACGCTCGTCCTTGAAAGGGGGCGAGAGGTCGTACATAACAAGGACTATCCGACTGCCAATCTTAAGCCATGGGAATTCAAACACAGAGGTCGTGTTATGGAAGAAGAGCTCAATCAAAACCCACTCATCAGTAAGGCTGCCGGTTATGCCGAAGACACCAAGCATTTTTTTATACAGGATGCGGATCATCCATATGTGCAGGTAAAACCTTTCGATTGGATCCGTGGCTATCAGGTTGGCGGGAAATCTCTTACCTGGGGAAGAGCATGTCAGCGGTGGAGCAAATACGAATTCACTGCGCCAGAGCGGCAGGGCTATGGTATAAACTGGCCAATTGGCTACGAAGATGTCGCGCCCTGGTATGCACATGTTGAAAAATTCATCGGTGTTTGCGGAACAAAAGACGGAATCGAGGCCATGCCGGACGGAGAGTTCCTTCCGCCCTTTGAATTCAACTGCGCCGAAGATCATTTGAGCAAAACCATCCGGGAAAATTTTGGCCGTAGTATGGTCCATGCAAGGTGGGCTCATCTTACCCAGCCGACTGAGTTGCACCTCCAACAGGGCAGGGGAAAATGTCAGGCCCGAAACCTTTGTATGCGCGGATGTCCTTTCGGCGGATATTTTAGCTCAGTTTCTTCAACACTTCCGTGGGCACAAAAAACCGGTAACCTGACCATTCGTCCGCACAGCGTCGCGCACTCCATCATCTACAATGAGAAAAACGGAAAGGCATCGGGTGTGCGTGTCATTGACGCCATCTCCAAAGAAATCTTTGAGTTCCACGCAAGGGTTATTTTCCTGAATGCATCCGCACTGAACTCCAATCTGATTCTGCTCAATTCAGTTTCATCCCGCTTTCCGGACGGTCTCGGAAATGACAACGGACTTCTTGGCAAGTATGTGGCATTTCATAACTACCGTGCCGGTGTTGGCGGTCAGCTCGATCGTTTCAGTGATCAATATTATTACGGTCGAAATCCTTCCGAGCCTATCATCGCCAATTATCGCAATCTCGGAAAGCAGGAGATGGATTATGTCGGCGGTTTCACCACTTTCACCGGTGCCTTCCGCAAGCGGGGAAATGAAGAGGAAGTCGACAATGCTTGTGGTGCAGCGCTTAAGTCTGCGGTTTCAAAGCCGGGACCATGGCATATTTATATGTACATGCAGGGCGAGACCATTCCAAAGGAGAGCAATCAGGTTCGGTTAAGTAAAACCAAAACGGATCAGTGGGGGATCCCACTTCTGGAAACGGATGTGGGCTATGATGATAATGATGAAAAAATGATCAGGGATTTTACTGAGCAAAGTAAAGCGATGCTGGAGGCCGCCGGTTGTACTGACATAACTTCATATGATACCGGCCAGGCTCCAGGACTTGACATCCATGAAATGGGCGGTTGTCGGATGGGAAAAGATCCCCGTACATCTTTGCTGAATGAATGGAATCAGCTTCATAATTGTAAGAATGTTTTTGTCACTGACGGTGCTTGCATGACCAGCACGGGCAACCAGAGCCCATCAATATTATATATGGCGTTGACGGCGAGGGCGGTTGACCATGCAGTGAGAGAGATGCGGAGGGCGCATTTATAATCCTCAGTTACAAAGAGCCGTTGGCAGATAGTTAATATAGCGCAGCCGAAAGGTGGCTGAGCGCAGCCTCCAGTTAGCTGAGCTTAGCCGATAGCTAGCTGAGCTTTACCGACAGCTGACTGAGCGTAGCCGGTAGTTGGCTGAGCGTAGTCGAAGCCAACTACTTCCTAACCCTCATCACACCCTTCATCAATCTCCAGTGTGCCGGAAAAGTACAGATATAAGGGTAATCACCTTCCTGCAAAGGCACTTTGATGATCATCTTAAAACTTTGCCCTCCATTTACAAGCGGCGTCGCAAATAATACTTCAGGTAAGGCCGGTACATAATTTTTTTCCTGACCCTTCGGATCGTTCATCATTTTGTCGCCTGCAAGTCCGACTTTCTCCTGCGCGCCCGGCTTCACAATTACCAGATTGTGTTGCATTCCATCCGGATTTTCAAGAATCAGCTCAATGGTTTCTCCCGGCTTAACCGTAAACTCTGCCAGGTCATATTTCATGGCATCCTTGATGGTTTTGATTTTAACCGTCTTTGAAGCCACAACGGCTGTAGTTTTTTTAACACCCCATGCTTCTGTAAGCTTTTTGATATGCTCATCAGGGTTTTTTACGGAGAGTAACCAGTTCTTTGCACCCGGACTCACAGCCACTTTTTTGATCTTATAATTCCATCCGTCGGCCACCGCTTTGTTCACGGCCACCTGGTAATCAGCAGGTAGCGCAGTTGCTCTTTTCATCAGGGCTGTAAGTGAATCGGGGGAAGCAACGGAGGCATAACTTCTGACAGCACGCTGTAAAGCAAAAGCACTGAGCGTCGGCGGCGCTGCAAAAGTTACTTTCCTTCGGAAGAAATTATTGTTTTTATCTGATTCAGAAATTTCATTTCCACGGTCTATCTGTGCAGAAAGCGAATATTCCCCGACGATATCCGTAGTGAAACTCAGGTTGCCGACCCACGGTCCATTCAGATTTTTAGAAATTGTTACGGTCTTGCCCGGAGGAATTCCTTCATTGAAGTTTTTACTAAGCTGTTCATTTTTGATACCCATTCCCTCAAAGCGAACATGAAAAGGAACAAGTGTACCCGTCGGTACAGCTTCACTGCCCTGATTGGTGATATGTACTGTCACCATAATACGGTCTCGTACCGCCGGAGCAGCCGGCTCAATTTTTATTTCACTTACTACGAGATCTATCCCGGTTGCTGCTTTCTTTTCTCCGGTGGTATCCGGCTTCTTTGAAGTTGCTGAGTTGGCAGCTGCCTGATTTGATTTTGGAAGGGCTGCAGATTTTTTGATCTCAGCAGTAAGCAATTTCTTCATGAGCTTCCCTTTGTTAGCAGTAAGCACACAGGCGAATGCATCAGGCAGCCAGCGATCATCTGTGCTTCCAAGTTTCTCCAGTTTGTTCAGCACTGCTTTTTCAGCACGCTGATCAAGCGGCGACTCTGAAAGTAAGAGCAACGCATTCAGCAGAACCAGTTCATTGGAATGGTTGAGCAGATCAAAATCAATAACCTTTGCAACTGAGCCGGCACTTGGCTCCATCACCTTCAGCGCATTTTTCACGACATCGGCACAGGGATGCTTCAATGCGGCATCCAGTGTCGTTGCATCAAGACTGTTCAGTCCTTTCAGGGTCCAGAGCGCATGGATTGCAGGAAGGTTAAGTCCGAGTTCATCCACCGAAATATCTTTCACCATTTCGGAAAGAGTTGGAACGACATCTGTTTTACCCCGTTCCACGAGCAACCGCTGAGCCTGCATCCTCCAGAACATATTATCATTCTTTAAGGCAGCAAGCAGTGCGGTCGGATCTTCTGATGTAAGTAAAACAGGCTTGTAGGGCGCTGCATTTTTCCATGATACTCTGTAAATCCTTCCGCGGGTAAAGTCACGCAGATCGGTTTCATAGGCATTACCCGGTCCGTTATCAAAACCTTCAGGAACGGGATTGTGCTGTATGATGTAACTGTACCAGTCAGCAACCCACACCGCTCCGTCAGGACCTGTTTCAGCAAACACCGGCGAAAACCATTCGTCGGCTCCGGCCATTAAATTGAACGATTCAAGATCAGAATAATCTGTGCCTTTTCTTACCGGTTGATTCTGATGGAGAATATGTCCGGTAGGCTCTGCTACAAAGGCGATGTTATTCCAGTACTTTTTCGGGAATGCTCTTGCTGTATAAAAATTATGCCCTGCTGCTGCAGTAAATCCTCCAAAGGCATCAACCTGTCTTACCTTGTCGGTGATAGGCTTCATGTCTCTGTGTGTGTCTGTACTGCGACTGCCGTTTTCAATCCTGTTATCTGAATTGAAATAGCGGTGGGGGATAGCCATGTACCAGCCATGAGAGTTGTTTGCAGTGGAGCCAAACACATCATTGGTCTCATTAAATCCGAAACCCCAGGTGTTGTTTGAAGTGGAAGTCAGCCATTCCATTTCACTTCCATCAGGTTTGAATCTGAAAAATGCCTGCCAGAATTTAAGGCTGTCTCCCTTAGCAAGTTTGCCTTTGAAACCTGAGTATCCCACACTTCCCCATACCCAGTTATCAAATCCGTAATGCAGATTTGAAGGTCCGGCGTGGGTATCAAATGTTCCCCATCCTGTAAACAGCGTTTTACGGACATCTGCTTTGTTGTCGCCATCAGTGTCTTTGAGGAAAAGCATATCCGGCGCCTGCGCAACAATTAATCCGCCGTTTGCGAAAACCATTCCTGTAGGAATACTCAAGCCTTCCGCAAAGCGGGTAAACTTGTCTGCCTTTCCATCCTTGTTGGTGTCCTCACAGAGAAGAATAAAATCAGATCCGCCTTCCGGCTTTCGTTCATTGGGATAATCTTTTGTGATCAGCACAAACAGTCTTCCTTTTTCATCCCAGGTCATTGCAATCGGGTGCTGAACATCTGGTTCTGCAGCAAATAATTCCAGGTTGAAACCCGCAGGAATCTGAATGTGTTTCATGGACTCCTCCGGAGGAAGTGGCAACTGCTGATACTGGGTACCGGGCCGCTGCTCGTAGTTGGGGAGATTGGCGGCTCTGTATTCAAATGGCTTCGGATTGCGCGCATTGAATGGGAGTAATGCCTCTTTATTTACCGACCAGAGGATAGCATTGTATATCATATCCTGAAATCCCTTCTTACTCCAGGTTCTGTCGTCATGACCGTAAGCTGTATAGAATACTTTTCCCTTGCCATGTGTTCTGGTCCATGTATATGGCTCTGTTTTCACTCCCGGTTTATCTTGAAACTGATCAGCTTTGATTTCCCGCTCTTGCAAAATGTGGTTATCAGGCTGCAGTTGCGTATGCAGATAGGTTTCATCCCACGCAGTGAAAGATTGCAATCCCTTCATGATATCATGATTCTGATCAACAATGGTTGCATGAACGGAGTCCATGGTATGGCGCCAGAACTGACCTCCGACAAGCTTAACATATTCGTCACTGTTTCTGAAGCAATAGGACGCGCAGTGAATAGGTAAAAATCCTTTTCCTGAAGCCACAAAATCCAGCAGCGCTTTTTCCTGTGCAGGCTGAATTTCATTCCAGTTGGCATAGATCATGAGGGCATCATACAATGCCAGGTTTTCAGGATTGAGGTCATCAGGATTTTCAGTGTAAGTAAAATTTATTCCCCTTGGTCCGAGTGCGGCCATGAGTGAGGGCACCCGCTCCATCGGCCGGTGATGGCCCTGGTCACCAAGAAAGAGCACTTCAATCCTCCGGCCTTGCTGGGCATTTGAAATCAGAGCAGTGCAAATGAGCAGCAGAAAACAAATTTTTTTCATTGTGTTAAGATCAGCTGTTGAAGAAATCAGGGAGGTTAATGATTTTACCTCCGGCCATGGCAGATTCATGGGCAAGAATTCCAACTGAGGTCCAGTTCGCAGACTGTGCTGCATTAGGGAAAGGATCGCGGTCTTCAACCAGTGCCATAATAAATTCATGTGCCAGATGAGGATGTGATCCGCCGTGACCTGCACCTTGGGTGAAACTGAGATGAGTGTTTTGTGCCACATCGTAAACACCCTTGGTGGTGAAGTCTCGGATGGACTCCGGTAACAAATGGGCATAATCCGGAACGGTCACTTTTTTAGGGATCTCCGGTTCAGGCAGTTTTGCAGTATGAAGGACATGTTCCTCGTGTTCAATAAGAGACCATTCAAAAGATTTTTTTGAACCATAGACCTCAAAGCTTTCCCGGTACTGCCGGGCTACATCAAAAAGGGAGCGATACACATACGCACTGAGGTCGCTGTTTTTGAATTTGATGTGCGCCGATTCAATCGCGAAAGGGGAGTTGTGAATCTTTGAAAGCTCCTCCCGGATTGTGCCTGAGCCAAAACAGGAAACATATTCTGCCTCCAGTTTCAAAAGTCCCGCCACCGGTCCCACGCAGTGAGTGGCATAATGCATCGGCGGAAGACCGGGCCAGTAATCCGGCCAGCCGTCCATATCCTGCTGATGTGAGGCCTTCAGAAACTGAACCTTTCCAAGCTCACCTTTTTCATAAAGCTCTTTTACAAAAAGAAATTCCCTGGAATAGACGACGGTCTCCATCATCATATACTTCTTGCCTGTCTCTTTACAGGCTTTCACGATTTTCATACAATCTTCCACACTGGTAGCCATGGGGACAGTACATGCCACATGCTTTCCGGCATACAATGCTTTCAGCGATTGTTCAGCGTGGTTGGGAATCGGTGAGTTGATATGCACCGCATCTACGGCAGGGTCCTTCAGTAATTCCTCGTAATCGGAATACCGCTTTTCAATGCCGAAGGCATCACCAATTGCATTCAGTTTTTCCTTGTTGCGCTGACAGATTGCATACATATTAGTATGAGGGTGACGCTGATAGATTGGAATAAACTCAGCCCCGAAACCGAGCCCGACAATTGCAATATTGATTTTCATTTGGTGATGTTTTTTAAAAATTTAAAACTGTCTTTCATCAACTGAGTTTCTGATTCAAACATCGGTCGCCAGATATTTGCTGCTGCCAGTTTCATACTGAATGCCTCAATACTTAGCAAACCCGAATAGCCAATTTCGGAAAGAGCATTTAATATTTCAGGGAAATTTATATGACCTGCACCGAGCGTCCCCCGGTCATTTTCCGACAGCTGGACATGGACCAGCAGGTTTCCGATTTTTCGGATAGCATCCGGAATGCTTTTTTCCTCAATATTTGCATGAAAGGTATCGAACATGATGCGGCAATTCGGATGGTTCACCTTTTTAGTCAGCGAAATCAATTCATCTGTGCATGACACCAGATAGCTTTCAAACCTGTTCAGATACTCGAGACCAAGAATAATATTTTTTCTGGCCGCATGGACTGAAAGCTCGTGAAGACCCTCCACGGCATAGTTGAGCTCATTGGCTGTTGCGGGCCTACCTGAAAATACACCAAGAGCAGAATGAAATGGTCCGGTAAGCAATCCGGAGCCCAAAACGGCTGCACAATCAATGGCGGCTTTATTGTGATCAATTGTCTTTTTTCTTTCGGCGGGATCAGAACTAATCAGTGAATGACCAGGCCCGTTGATAGTAACAGCCACGCAATCCAGCCGGAGCTCATCAAGTTTTTTTCTCCATTTATTCCAGTGCTCAGGTTGGGTGTCGAAAATGGGGACTTCTACTCCGGTAAAACCTATTGCTGCAATTTCTTCCAGAACAGGAAATAGTGATTCATTGATTTCCGTCCCCCAGAGAAGCAGGTTCATGCCGATTTTATTATTCATGGGATTCAGCTATGAATTTTAAGAAGGCTAAATACGGATTTTGAGATCAATTTCAAATGCCAACAGTTTCCTGCGGTGTAAAAACCTTTCCTTATAACCCGACAGATTTATTTTGACTTATTGATCCCGAAATACTCAGGATAAAAACAAAGGATTCTAATCTTCCTCAACAAAATTCAAATCGCGATGAAATGTCTCTTGTAAGAGTAAAAGAGATAACAACGCTATCGCTGCAGCTCCGATTCCAATTATCAGGGCTCCAGTGATCCAGCCCAGCTGAAGATCTTCACGTAACCAGTGAAACAATAAAGTAAGCGGAATAACGGTTCCTCTTATAAAATTGGGTGTTGTGGTGGCTACGGTGCTTCGAAGATTTGTCCCGAACTGCTCGGCCGCCACAGTAACAAAGATGGCCCAGTATCCAAAGCCAATTCCAAGCAAAAAGGTAGTTACATAGAAAAAATTCACTGAGGTGTTCGGCTGATACAAATAGATCAAAATGGTGGCCAGTTCAATAAGCACGAAGAGCGCAACAGTTTTTTTTCTGCTTTCAAGATTCTGACTTATAACGCCGCTCATAATTCCTCCGACTGTAAGACCAAGATAGCTGTACATAATTGAATTGCCGGCTGTGACCGCACCTTCTATTCCCAGTGCTTTTGCAAATTCCGGCGAGAAGGTGACAAGAATTCCGATACCATACCACAAGGGTAGTCCGATGAAAATGCAACCCATGAACTTCAGAAATCTTCCCTTATTATTGAAAAGCATGAAAAAGTTTCCTCTTGAAATTTTACTTTCATGCTCCCGCAGTTTCAGAAATATTCCTGATTCAAAAACAGAAACCCGTGCAATCAGCAGTAATAAACCAAGTCCGCCGCCAATAAAATAAGCAACACGCCAGTCAAATTCTTTTACAACAATATTGGCCACAACAGCTCCAAGGACACCTACTGCTGCGATTAACATTGTGCCATAACCACGCAGCCGGGTGGGAAGAATCTCAGCCACCAGTGTGACGCCCGCTCCAAGCTCACCCGCCAGTCCGATGCCGGCAATGAATCGCAGAATTTCATACTGAGTAATGTTGGTCACAAATCCGTTGGCAATGTTGGCCAGTGAATACAAGAGAATGGATCCGAACAGCACCGATAGCCTTCCCCGTTTGTCACCGAGAATACCCCAGATGATCCCCCCGACCAGCAGACCTCCCATTTGAACCTGTAAAAGATATTCCCCCAGATTGGTAACCTGTTCACCGTCAGGTATTCCAAGTCCTATAAGGCTGGGCTTGCGTACAATGCCAAAAAGCAGCAAATCGTAGATGTCTACAAAATAGCCCAGTGCAGCGACAATGACCGGAACGCTTAGCAATTGGCGGATATCTTCTTTCTTCATGGTTGAATTTTACCAAATTTAGGCCTTGTATTCAAAATATCAACCTCAGGACTTAAATTCGAAGCCCACCCACATAAAATCAGTCGGTGCCTTTAAGATACTATTTATAATATAGCGAACTCAAACTATTACTATGAAACGAATAATTCTGCTTCTGATGGTTGCCACGGCTCCGGTGGTCTTCGCACAGAAAAAACAGGCTGTTGTGGCAAAACCCACGGTCAGCTTTGATGAAAAACTCTACAATGCCCTTGAGTGGCGCAGCATCGGACCCTTCCGGGGCGGTCGCTCTGCTTCGGTTACAGGTGTTCCGGGTAAACCAAACCTCTATTACTTAGGCTCCACCGGCGGAGGTGTTTGGCGTACTACTGACGGAGGTAATACCTGGGAAAATATTTCAGATGGTTATTTCGGCGGATCCATCGGGTCAGTAGCTGTCAGCACATGGGATAACAACGTAATTTATGTGGGTGGTGGTGAGGCCACCGTTCGAGGTAATGTGTCATATGGTTATGGAATGTGGAAGTCATTAGATGCCGGAAAAACCTGGACGCCCTCAGGCCTTAAGAATTCAAGACATATTCCAAAGATTCAGATTCATCCTAAAAATCCTGATCTGGTTTATGCAGCCGTTTTGGGCGATTTGTTCAAATCTTCTGAAGAGCGTGGTGTTTATCGCTCGAAAGATGGTGGCAAAACATGGGAGCGAATTCTTTTCGCCAATGCAGATGCCGGCGCGGTTGATCTTTGCATGGATCCCAATAACTCAAGAATCCTTTATGCTTCAACCTGGCGTATTCGCCGGACTCCTTATAGTCTTGAGAGCGGTGGAGAAGGTTCTGCACTGTGGAAAAGCACGGATGGCGGCGATACCTGGACCAATATTTCAGGCAACGACGGAATGCCTAAAGGCACATGGGGTATTGTAGGTGTAACCGTTTCACCTGTAAACTCAAACCGCGTTTATGCCATCATTGAAAATGATAATGGTGGTGTTTACCGATCTGATGATGCCGGAAAATCGTGGCGTCGCACCAACGAGGACCGCAACCTGAGACAGCGTGCATGGTACTATTCTAAAATCATAGCCGATACCAAAGATCAGGATATGGTTTATGTGATGAATGTATCATACCACAAATCAAAAGACGGAGGAAAGACCTTCCAGTCTTTCAATGCTCAGCACGGCGACCACCATGACCTTTGGATTGCTCCTGAAGACAACCAGCGCATGGTCATTGCAGATGACGGTGGTGGCCAGGTCTCCTTTGACGGAGGTGAAAACTGGAGCACCTACATAAATCAGCCTACAGCCCAGTTTTACAGGGTGATTACTGACAACAGTTTCCCTTACAGAATTTATGGCGCCCAGCAGGACAATTCCACAGTAAGAATTTCACATCGTACAGATGGCGGTTCTATCGGGTTACAGGACTGGGAAACAACTGCCGGCGGAGAGAGCGGGCATCTGGCTGTAGATCCTAACGATAATGATATTGTTTATGGTGGCAGCTACGATGGTTACCTCGAGTCTCAGAATCATCGTAACAATGAAAGCCGTAGAATAAACCCCTGGCCTGATCTTCCGATGGGTCATGGTGCTGAAGGATTTAAATATCGCTTCCAGTGGAATTTCCCGATTTTCTTTTCTCCGCATAATCCCAAGAAATTATACGCTGCATCACAAAATCTGCATGTAACTTATAACGGCGGTGAAAGCTGGGAGATTATCAGTCCCGATCTTACTAGGAATGATCCCACAAAAATGGGTTCTTCAGGGGGTCCGATTACTAAGGACAACACTTCAGTGGAATATTACTTCACCATTTTTGCAGTAGCAGAATCACCCTATGAAAAAGATCTGATTGTTGCCGGTTCAGACGACGGACTGCTTCATATCACCCGCGACGGTGGTAAGGAATGGAAAAAGATCACACCTCCGCTTCCCGACTGGTCCATGTTCAACAGTGTTGAATTTGATCCGTTTGTGAAAGGTGGCATTTATGTAGCAGCAACACGCTATAAGCTGGGTGATTACCAGCCCTATATGTACAAGTCAAAAGATTATGGCGCTACATGGACTAAGATCACCGACGGTATAGATGTCGGACACTTTACCCGTGTCCTACGTGCTGATCCGAAGCGGGCAGGATTACTTTATGCAGGTACTGAAACAGGAATGTATATTTCCTTTGATGACGGAAACAGCTGGAGGCCTTTCCAGTTGAATCTCCCTGTTGTTCCCATCACTGATCTGACCATTAAAAATGACAACCTGATTGCTGCAACGCAGGGTCGCAGTTTCTGGTTGATTGATGACCTCACTCCACTACACCAGCTGAACGATAATGTTGCGAAGAGTGATGCTTATTTATATAAGCCTATGCCCAGTTACAGAATGGGTTCAGGCGGGGGCTGGGGACGTCCTTCCAAAACAGAAGGTAAAAACCATCCCGGAGGAGTTATGATTCACTATTATGTGAAAGATACTGCTAAAATCTCTGCTTCAATGGAAATCCTGGATAAGGATGGAAAATTGATTAAGAAGTATTCAGTAAAGCCTGACAGGAAAGCAAAGGAAGAACAGCTTCCGAAAATCAAGCCCGGCATGAATCGCTTTGTCTGGAATATGCGCTATCCTGACGCTGAAGGTTTTGATGGTCTGATCCTCTGGGCAGGTGGTCTGATGGGGCCACGCGCCACCCCGGGAACCTACAAGGCGAAACTCACTGTTAATGGCAAAACCCAGGAAACAGAATTTGAACTACTGAAAGATCCCAGAACTTCCGGATCTGCCTCAGATATTCAGGAACAATTCAATTTCTTAATAGCTGTACGTGATAAGCTCACAGAAACGCACCAGGCCATTAAGAAGATCCGCACCGCACGGGAACAGATCAACAAAGTAGCTGAGCCCATGCGTGGAAAAGCTGAAATGAAAGAGATCACTGATCTTGCCAAGGCCATGCTTGATGAAATGAAAAAGATTGAGGAGGCTTTATATCAGACCAAGAACCGTAGCGGTCAGGATCCGCTGAACTTCCCGGTGAGGCTTAACAACAAACTGGCAGCACTCACTTCCGAGTCCTCTGCAAGCGATTTCCGTCCGAATGAACAGACCAAAGCTGTTTATAAGGAAATTACCGGACAGATTGATGCCCAGCTGGGAGCACTGAATAAAATATTCAATGAACAGGTGCCTAAATTTAATGATATGGTGAAGGCCAAACAGGTCAGCGCCATTCAGCTGAATTGATACAACACTGAATGAATTTAAAAGGCCGGAATTTTCCGGCCTTTTTTTATTTGTTCAAAGTCTGTAAAACCCGCTCAAGATCTTCCGGTGTATCTATCCCCTGTGTTTCCAGTTCGGTAACAGCTACTTTAATCCGGAAACCGTTCTCAAGCCAGCGCAATTGTTCAAGAGATTCGGCACGCTCCAGTTGTGAAACCGGCAATTGTGTAATCCGTTCCAGCACATCTGAGCGATACGCATATATTCCGATGTGTTTGAAATAGGGGAGAAGCCCAACGTCTGGTTTATCGGCTGAACCACGATGGTATGGAATAGCATGGCGGCTGAAATAAAGTGCATCCCCGTTCATATCTTTCACAACCTTTACAACATTTGGATCATTGATCTGCCGTTCATCTTCAATTTTTTTTGAAAGCGTCGCAAGTTCTGTTTGTCCATTCAGCAGCCCTGCAAGTAAGTCAATCTGCGAAGGATTGATGAATGGCTCATCGCCTTGTATGTTAATCACATAATCAAAAGATTCACCAGAAAGGAGCATTGCTTCCCTGCAACGGTCTGTCCCGCTGGGATGCGATGATGCAGTCATGACAAATTCCCCAAACTCACCGACATGACCGGCAATTTTATCATCATCAGTAGCAACGACCAATCTGGTTAATGCACTGCTTTTCAGACATTGCTCATAGACACGCTGAATCATAGACTTTCCTGCAATGTCTGCCAGGGGTTTACCCGGAAATCGGGTGGATGCAAAACGCGCCGGAATTACTCCAAGGATTCGCATCAGGATTTCTTTACTTTTAGAGTTGAAGCTTCAACATCCACCACGATAACCTGCTCACCTTTGTCAATGTACTCACCGCGTGTGAAAGCGTCATAGATTTTTTCACCAATCTGGACTTTTCCACCAGGCCGGAGGATCGTAAAAGCAACTCCTGTTGTTCCTGCGGCGACTTCAGGAACAAAATTGGCTGTGTAGCCTTTATCCTTTTGCTGGGTCTCTGTAAGTGCAATCTTACGGAACGCAGCAGTCTCGGCAAGTCTTGCACCACCGGCAAACAACAATAACATTCCCCCCGCAAAACCACCCAATGCCACCAGCCCTGCCATTAAAATTTCAGTACCGGGAACCAGATCAAAATTGAAATAATCGTTGTTCAGCATAATCAGGATCAACGAGCCAATAGTTAATGTGATTCCGGTGATGCCCGCCACACCAAATCCTGGAATAAAAAAGATCTCCGCTGTGAGCAGTAAAATTCCGGCAAGCAGCATAAGGATTTCCCAGTTTTCCGCAAGGCCATTCAGATAGTATGGTACAAGATAAAGCACAAGTGCAATGACTGCCGCGAATAGCGGAAATCCAATCCCCGGTGTCTGCAGTTCAAAATAAATTCCTCCGATAATTACCAGAATCAATAAGCCACTGATAAAGGGATTCAGAAAAATGGCAATTATTTTTTCTACTGCTCCGAGCTTAAAACGATCCAGCTCATAATCTGAAACCCCATTTCTCTCCAGAATCTCTTCAATGGATTCAACTTTTGCTTCGCAGTAACCAAGTTCCAGTGCCTCTGAGGTGGTGAGCGTAATTACCTTTCCGGCTTGCTTGACGCTGTCTATGACAATTCGCTCATCTACCATTCCTTCTGCAATACGGGGATCACGCTTATTCTCCTCCGCAGTACTGCGCATAATCGACCGCATATAGGACTGGTACTTGTCCGGCGCAGCTTCTCCGCCGGCACCTTCAACCACTGTCGCAGCTCCGATACTTGCTCCGGGTGACATATAAATGCTGTCACAGGCAATTGATATAAGCGCACCGGCACTGGCGGCATCTGAATTGATAAAAACCCAGACAGGTTTTTTGACAGCCATAATCTGATCCACAATCTCCTTTGCATCTGTCAGAACTCCTCCATAGGTATCCATATCCACCACGATGATATCCGCCTTTGTTTTTTCTGCATGTTCCAGTGCAAGTTTAATATACCGGTTCATACGCGGATCAATTTCATTACGAATTTCCATAATCATCACGCGTTTTCGGCCTGCGCTTTTCTCTGCCGTTTCCTGAGCTAGCAAAGTCCTTTCGGGAAGGAATAAAAATATCAGCAAAAATGAGGTGATTATTGTCTTCATACCCGATTCTGTTAAGTTGGCCATTGTTTAAGGCCGGATCCAAAATTACAATAAATACTTATGCCTGTTTTTTCTGCAGATGGCATTACCGCCTAAATTTGTATTTTAAACATCTTTACATGCTGAACATAATTCTGCTGATTTTAAGTTTTTCAGGTACCGGCTTTACACGAACTGATGCCAAGACTTTCGGGGACTCACTGCGCCTTGAAATGGTCAGCGAAAAAAAATTCATTATTCATCAGGTAGACAAAGGTGAAACACTTTTTTCAATTAGCAGACGATACACAGTTGCCATTGCTGCAATAATTGAAAATAATCCGGGCTCCGATTCAGGAATTGAAGCCGGCCGGTTGCTCAGGGTGCCTTATAACGGAAAGGCTTCAGCAAGCACTTCACCAGGAACCTTGCACACGGTAGCAGAAAAACAGACGCTCTATTCCATTGCCAGGCAATACGGCGTTTCAGTTGAGGATTTAAGGAGCTGGAATGACCTTGGTGTAAAAAGCATTCAACCGGGAATGAAATTGCAGATCAGAAAGTCAAACACTTCGCCTGGTAATCCGGAAACTTCAGCAGCACCGCAAAAGAGTGGAGAGATTTTTCATATTATCTCTGAAAAAGAAACACTTTTTGGCATCTCCCGGCTGTATAAAGTTTCTGTAAATGATATTATTCAGTGGAATGACCTGGCATCAAGCAGTGTAAGAGAGGGGCAAAAATTGCTCATAAAAAAAATTGGTTCCTCAGATCCGGAAGAGACTTCTGTTAAATCAGCAAAACCTGAAGTGATTGTTGCTGATCCCAAACCTGTTTCGAGACCGGCACCTCAAAAAATTGAACGCGTCAGAACCGATGAAAAAAATGAATCCGGATTTGCGATGTTGTCTGAAAAGGGTGGAGAAAGCCGGAAATATCTGGGATATCACCGCACCATTCCCGAAGGCACAGTGCTTCGTGTTCGGAATAAGGAAAACAAAAAAGAAATTTTTGTCCGGATTGCCGGTAAACTTTCTGAAAATGATGGCCCCGAAGTGCTTATCCGTATATCACGTGCCGCATGGGATAAGCTCGGAGGTAGTGAAAAATTTCCTGCCGAGATTGTCTTTTTTGACTGACAAGATTCTATGGCTCTTTTGTTGAAGGGTGATGAACTTCGTGAATTCCTGGAAACAAAGGTTACTCAGTTTAACCGGCCTTCGTTTATTGAAAATGATCCGGTATTGATTCCCCATCGATTTAAAAAATTACAGGATGTTGAAATCTCAGGTTTTTTCGCAGCTACATTAGCTTGGGGACAACGAAAAACCATCATAAATAAAACTTCTGAACTATTGAGGTTGATGGATGATGCTCCTCATGACTTTATCCTCCATCACTCAGTAAATGACCTCAGACGAATATCAGCATTTAAACACAGAACCTTTTCTGGTACAGACGCCCTTTACTTTATTGATTTTTTTAAAAGATATTACTCTGCCCATCAATCACTGGAGCATGCCTTTTCGGATTCTTTCAAAAAAGGTGGTGCACGACTTGCACTTTCAGAGTTCAGAAAAATATTCTTCAATGCTGACTGTGCTCCTGCACGCACCCGCAAGCATGTATCATCTCCCGACCGTAAGTCGGCCTGCAAAAGGCTGAATATGTTTCTTCGATGGATGGTCCGAAATGATTCCTGTGGTGTAGATTTCGGATGTTGGAAAAATATTTCATCTGCAAATCTTATTTGTCCTTTAGACCTTCATGTTGAGCGCGTGGCCCGGAAGTTGAAACTTATTCGTCGTAAGGCTGTTGATTGGGAGACGGCAGAAGAACTTACCCGGCGCTTAAGAAAATTTGATCCGCTTGACCCGGTCAAATATGACTTCGCACTCTTTGGGCTGGGATTGGTTGAAAAATTTTAGAGTGTCTCTGAAAGGTTTTGAATTATCTCCAGATATTTTTTTACTCCGGCTTCAATCTCCTCAACAAAAATAAATTCATCTGCGGCATGCGATCTTGCTGAATCTCCCGGGCCGATTTTGACGGATGGAACAGGGATGAGTCCGCGATCAGAAGTGGTGGGGGAGCCGTAAGGTTTGGATCCTGTCATCAGCACGGCCCTGGTCAGCGGGTGCGTCAGTTCTATGGAAGAAGGTCGCATGCGCATAGATCTTGGTGTAACCGAGCAGCGGACATTCTGCCTGATCAAATCCAGCAATTCTTCCATTCTGTAGGCATCTGTGATGCGCACATCAACTGTAAAATTACACACTGCGGGTATCTGATTATGTGCCTGACCTGCCTGAATAACAGTCACGTTCATCCTGACCGGTCCAAGTGTTTCTGAAATTTTCGGAAACTGAAATGCTTTGAACCATTCAATGTCGGGAAGTGTCTGATAAATCGCATTTATTCCTTCTTCCCGAGCAGCATGTCCTGCTTTTCCTTCGACCACACAATCAAGGACCATTAGTCCTTTTTCTGCAATCGCAGCTTCAAGCAGCGTAGGCTCACCGACGATGGCAAAGTCGGGTTGCGGAAGCATTGGCCATAGCGCTTCAATTCCGTTTTTTCCGGAGATTTCCTCTTCTGCTGTGGCTGCAAGTACAAGGTTCACAGGCAGATCACTGCGTTCATACAGGCTTACAAAAGCTCCTGTGAGAGAGACCAGCGCTCCTCCGGCATCATTGCTTCCAAGTCCAAACAGCTTACCGTCACTCACCTCTGGTTTGAAAGGATCTCTGGTATAACCTGGATTTGGTTTTACTGTATCATGATGAGAATTAAGAAGAAGGGTCGGCTTTTCCGGTGAAAAGTGCCTGTTAACAGCCCACACATTATTGAGATGCCGGTTATGAACAATCCCGTGGTCATTTAAAAAGGCACTGATTAAATCCGCAGTTCCGGATTCTTCTTTACTGAAAGAAGGAACAGTGATCAGGCTTTTCAGCAATTCAATAAGCAAGTGCAGCCTGTCCGGTTTCATTCAATAAAGTTGGAAAAAAATCAGTAGAGCGTAATCAGGGTTCCCGTTGTTTCTGTTCCGGTATTCTTTTTCAGATCCTGAGCACCTCCGATTACCACCTCCTTGACTCCAGACCGGATGGCATTAAATGCACTTTCAATTTTGGGTAGAATGCCGTCGTGCAATGCATTTGCCTCAAGGAGTTGTTTGTATTTTGGAAGCGTAAGTGCTTTAATAACTGAATCAGCATTGCTTACGTCTTCGAGGACACCGCGCTTTTCAAAACAGTAAACAAGCCGTACATCAAAATGCTTGCTCATGGCCACGGAAACAGAACTCGCTATGGTATCCGCATTGGTATTCAGCATCTGTCCATCTGCATGTGTGAGGGGTGCAAAAACAGGGATAATATTTTGCTTCAGCAGAAAGTAGAGTAAAGTGGAATTTATAGATTCTTCATTCAGATCTCCGACAAATCCGAAATCCACTTCGCCGACCGGTCTTTTGACAGCTCTTATCATATTGCCATCTGCACCTGTAATACCCATGGCGTTAATTCCAAGCTGTTGTAGTTTGGCTGTGATTTGTTTGTTAATGAGTCCGCCATAGACCATGGTCACCAGATCCAGCGTACGCCCATCCGTAACCCGACGTCCTTTAACCATCACAGGTTTGATTCCCAGCTGCTCTCCCAGTCGTGTTGCTATAGCGCCACCTCCATGGATCAGAATTTTAGGCTCCCGAATCAATGAGAACTCCCGGAGAAAAGTATCCAGCCCGGATGCATCATCAATTACATTACCACATATTTTAATAACGAAGCCACGACTCATTTCAGATACCGATTAAATGTTCTTAAGGATTTGATACAGCACTGCCTGTGCTGCCCAAACTCTGTTTCCCGCCTGACGGATTACTTCAGAGTCTGGACCATCCAGCACCTCATCCGCTATTACTAAATTTCTTCGCACAGGAAGGCAATGCATGATTTTAGCCTTTCTTGATACTTTTATTTTTTCTGCTGTAACCATCCACCCGGGATCAGTATTCAGAATTTTCCCATAATCGGTGTAAGACGACCAGTTTTTAACATAAATAAAATCAGCATCCTTCAATGCATCATCCTGATGATGCGTGATGGTTGCCTGACCGGTGAATTTTTTATCAAGTTCGTAACCCTCCGGATGGGTAATTACAAAATCTGCCTGGCCCCAGGCATTAATCCACTCTGCAAAAGAATTTGGTACAGCCTGAGGCAATGCCTTAACATGAGGGGCCCAGGTCATAACAACCTTTGGTTTCCGCCCTTCAGGTTTCAACTCAGTCATGGTGAGTATATCGGCCAGGCTTTGTAATGGATGCAGGGTTGCACTCTCAAGGCTTATGACCGGAACTCCGGAGTGACGGATGAAACTCTCAATAATATATTCACTGTAATCTTTTTCTTTGTCAGCGAGTCCCGGAAAGGAGCGGACTCCCAGAACATCCACATATTCCCCCAGTACTGATGCAGCTTCCTTCACATGTTCCGTGGTGCTTCCGTTCATGACTGCACCATCGCCAAACTCCAATTGCCAGCCATCTTTATCTGCATTAAAAACAATTACTTCCATGCCAAGGTTCTTGGCGGCAACCTGAGTGCTGATTCTTGTGCGCAAGCTTGGGTTCATGAAAAGCAGTCCAAGAATTTTTCCTTGTCCCGCTTGCTGATATTTTAATGGAGCGGCTTTAAAGCCTGCAGCAATTTGCACCAATGACTCGACGGAAGAGACATCTTTAACAGAAATAAATTTCTTCATGAACAGTTGATTAATGAATTTCAGTTTTAAAGACTTCAATAAAATATTCCGCATCTTTCATACTCAGTGCCAGTGAAGGTAGCAAACGGACCACATTTGGCTTTGCCTCTCCTGTGAATATGCGGTGTCTGCTGATCAGGTTTTTTCGAAGGTCAGGAAATTTTTCTGGCGTATCAAACCCAATCATAAGTCCTTTTCCCCGAACGGAGGCATAGAGAAATTTACTCAACTCCCCAATAAGCACTGATCCAACCACTAATGCATTTTCCATTAATTGCTCATCCTTAATAATATCCAAGACAGCTATTCCTGCAGCACAGGCAAGGTGATTGCCACCGAAAGTGGTTCCAAGCATTCCCGACCACGGTTTCAATTCAGGAGCAATAAGAACGCCTCCAATCGGGAAACCATTACCCATACCTTTTGCAACAGTGATGAGCTGCGGTTTAATACCGCTGTACTGATGAGCGAAAAATTTACCCGTCCTGCCATAGCCGGACTGAACCTCATCAAGAATCAGCAATGTTCCGTTTTCCCTGCAACTCTTATCAAGGTGCTGTAAATACGCGGAATCAGGCTCAAAAATACCTGCCACTCCCTGAATGCCTTCAATAATTACCGCAGCAATCTCAGGCGTAAGCGCCTGATCAAATGCCGCCGTATCGTTCATTGGTACAAAGGTGATATCGTGTCCGGCATTAAACGGCGCGACGATTTTCGGATTATCTGTTGCTGCTACTGCACCTGAAGTTCGTCCGTGAAACGCTTTTTTCATGGCGATTACTTTCTTCCTTCCTGTCACAAAGGAGGCAAGTTTTAAAGCGTTTTCATTTGCCTCCGCACCCGAATTGCAAAGAAACAATGAGTAGTCTGGATAGCCCGAGGAATCACCAAGCTTTGAAGCTAATTCCTCCTGAAGTTTATTCTGAACGGAGTTGGAATAAAATCCGATTCTATCCAGTTGTTCCCGGATTGCTTCTTTATAACGTGGATGTGAGTGACCAACCGATATAACCGCATGACCACCATAGAGATCCAGATATTCATTCCCTTCGACATCTGTGATGCGTGAACCTGAAGCACTTACAAGTTCAACCGGCAACAGGGAATAAACGTCAAACAGCTTCATTTAAAACTTTTTGGGTGTTGATTTAATATGCGGTCGGTTTCAGATTTAATCCGGCAGTTTCCGGAAAATCAAAAATCAGGTTCATGTTTTGAACAGCCTGCCCCGCTGCACCTTTCAACAGGTTGTCAATGACTGAATGAACGGCCAGCGTATGATCCTGCTGCTCAATTTGAATCAGGCATTTATTGGTATTAACCACCTGTTTCATATCAACAGGGTTTTCCGAAATAATTGTAAAAGGATGATCCTGATAATAGGATTTGTACAAGTTAAGGATTTCAGCCCCTGATGACTTAACTGTTACCACAGAGGTCACAAAAATTCCTCTTGTAAAATCACCCCGCCATGGAACAAAATGAATCTGTTCTTTGAAGCCGGGTTGCAGATCTGTAAGTGTTTGCCTGATCTCGTGCA
>JBMTCO010000026.1:0-24701 GCA_049430945.1 Cyclobacteriaceae bacterium | reverse complement strand
AGAAAAAAATTATTCACAAGGAAATAATAGATGTCATCAAGACCTTTTCCACCCGGTCTGTTGGAGGATATATACCCTGAGCGTAGCTGGCTGTCTGCAACAAATGAAAAATCATCGAAACGCGTGTTCAGAGGTCCTCCAAAGTTTTCGGGCTTGGTAAATTCACCATTGCGGCGATAACTGACCAGAATATCCAGACCGCCCAAAGAGCCATGACCATTGGAAGAAAAATATAGCGTTGAGTCATTTGCTATGTAAGGAAAGGATTCATCGCCGGGGGTATTTACTTCAGTTCCGATGTTAACAGGAACTGTCCAGGTGCCGTTCAGGTAATTACTGTAATAAATATCTGAACCTCCTGTGCCCCCGGGTGCAGTGGAGGTAAAGAACATTGTTTTTCCATCCGGAGTCAATGAGGGGTGTGCCAGTGAATACTCATTGCTGTTGTACTGGAACGCTTTGATGTTTACGAGTTCTCTTTCTGAATTGATATCAGCCAGGAAAATCTGAAGGTGGGCCTTGCGTTCATTATCATATTCAAGTTTTATGCCCTTAACATTTGTCCGGGTAAAAGCAGCTTTTTGATAATTATCAAAGAAAGCAATTGGGCCCTCATGAAGAATTGATCTCATTTTTTCTTCGTGGAGAAGTACGGGTTCACCGAATTCGTCCGGCTTGTTTCCTTTAACATAAAACAGATTCAGCAGGGATTCATCCTGATCAACAGCATCGAAGGGTCGATGCTTAATAAACCAGGAAAGATCCCTTGAGGAGGAGAAAACCAGACCATCGCGAAAAGGGTGTACACCAAAATCTGAATGGTTTGTATTGAATTCAACCGGTGAAACAATGAATTCAAGAGAGTCGAGTTCATAATATTCAATATTTCGAACAAAGCTCAGTTTTTCTCTGAACATTTTGTTTCCGGGGTCTTCCTTAAGAATTTCCTCATACCACTTTGCTGCTTCAAAGTAGTTTCCGTTCATGCACAGGGTTTCAGCAAAGTCGAACTTTAGTTCTTTTTTTACACCTTCAAGCTCAATGAACTTTCGGTACCATTGTTCTGCTTCTGCAGGGTTGTGGAGTTTGAAATGGCATTCTGCGATTTGCTGCATGATGTAGGTGTTCTTTGGATTTTTATCCAGAGCATGCATATACAGGTGAAGCGCATTTCTGTAGGCGTAATGATTAAAGTATATATCTGCCTTTTTTACGCTTTTGTGAAAAAGTGTTGTAACATTTGTGCTTTGTGCCCAAGTAATGAAGGGTAGCAACAGAATCAGGTAAATAGCGGTTCTTTTCATTGTATCAGAAATATCTAGGTGAAATTACGCCTCTCTTGTTATAAAGGAATCTGTAGGTGGCCATGAACTCATGCGAGCCCAGTTCGACAACTCTTATCGGTCCATTGGTCATGGTGTAGGAGTATCCTACTTGCAGCTGATCATTAATCTTGAATTGTGTAAAAGCCACCAGCTGGTTTGAAGACTTAAAAGAGCCCCCAAGCCACAGTACCTCATCAAACAGCATACTCATATTCAGGTCAAAGTCTGCAAACTTTCCGTCGATCATCAGGAACAGGAAGTTGGGCTTCAGTTTCAGTACTCTGCTAAGTGTGAAGACATGGCCTCCGTTAACTATTACAGGCTTTGTCTGCACGACTGTCTGAAGATCTTCACCGCGTTCAAATACGTTGTTCGCCATACTAGGCATTGAAACCCCTAGGTAAGACCTTCTGGAATTATAGTATAACCCTGCACCTATATTGGGTCGTGCTCTTCTGATGTCATTTGCAAAAAGGGGATCTGAGCTGCCGGTGTTTGAATTGTTGAATAAGTCCAGATTACTGTATTCGGCATTGTAAAAGCTTGCACCTCCCTGCATACCGAAGGAGAGGTAGGCCTCATCTTTCTTTAAAGGAATCCGATATGCAAAGCTAAAATGCATGCCTGTCTGATTAATAACGCTCAGGTTGTCCTTTATAAACAGGGCACCTACACCCATTCTTTTGTTAAGAAGTGGCGTATGAGCAGTAAATGTCTGAGTGTTTGGGGCACCCGGGAGACCAACATTTTGTGCACGGCCCAGGAAGGCTACCGTCATTGCCTCCTGACTTCCGGCGTAGGCCGGGTTGATGGCAAGCCCGTTGAACATATATTGGGCGTACGTTGCCGTTTGCTGGGAACTTGCCGATCCTGCAAGCACCAGTATGAACGCAATTGTGATATACTTTTTCATCTTTATTAATTCCTTTTAAGTACAACAAATCCACTGTAAGGTCCTTTTCCATCGTTGATTTCAACAATGTAGAAGTAGGTTCCGTCCGGAAGATTACCATTAACAACGCCTACGTTGGCCTGACCTCTCCAGTTATTTGACTCGTTGTCATAATTCTGAATGTCATAAACCAGGTTGTTGTATCGGTCAAAGACCCGAACCCGGTTGGCGGGATAATCTTCAATTCCATTCAGGCGCCAGTAATCATTAAGACCGTCGTTGTTGGGTGACAGGCCTTCAAAGATGCGGAACTGCGGAGGATTCACAGTGATGTTCACAGTGGCTGTGGCGCAAAGTCTGGGGGTGCCGGTATCACAAACTTCGTAGGTTAACTGATCCGGTCCAATGTAACCAAGCTCTGATTTGTATTGCAGTGCTCCACCGGCAGACAGGGTGAACGTTCCATGCGACGGTGAAGAAATAGGTACTACAGTTACAATTAACTGATCATTTTCAAGGTCTGTGTCATTTGCAAGTACATTGATGATGTCTGACTCTTCAAAACTTCTTACTGTCAGCTCATCGTCATTAGCCAAAGGAGCGTCATTAACAGGAGTCACAACAATCTGGAAGACTACTTCAGAGCATAGGCCTGAAGCATCACATACTTTAAATTTCCAGAACGTATCTCCATTGTAATTTGGTGCTGAGCGGAAGTTATAGCAGAACGGGAACACTGCATCCTGGGTGATTGTGCCACCTCCTGAAACGTTGGTAGGAACCTCATAAATCAGATTTTCACCATCAAGTTCAACAACACCTACGCAGACCGACCCTTCGGTATCTTCAGGGATCAGCGTAATAGGAATCTGCTGGATTAAAGGTGGATCATTTACCGGTTCAACTGTAATTGAAACTGTCGCAGTATTCGAATCATCACGTCCATCATTCACACGGTAATTGAAGCTATCAGGACCGAAATAGTTTAAATTAGGGGTATAAACAACAGTTCCTCCGGTAACTTCAATTTTTCCATGCTGAGGCTGAGTAAGAATCTGGAATGTCAGGGGCTCGTTGTCTGCATCGGTTGCTCCCAGGCTGAAAGTTTTCTGACCATCCTCAGGAACGGATACGGAAATATCCTGGGCTACCGGCAAGTCATTGACCTCAGTCACATTTATTTCAATAGTGAGTGTGCTGCAGCGGGATGGTGAGCCATCATCACAGAGTTGCAGAGTCCAAACCGACGTACCAAAGAAATTTTCTACAGGGTTGAAAGACAGGCAGCGCTCGCCGGCCCCACCTGTGCCTTCTGTCAGCGTTCCACCACCTGAAACATTGGTGATGGCTGAAATTATGATGTTGTCATTTTCAACGTCTGAGACATCAAAGCAGAAATCCAGTCTGGTGTCTTCAAGGGTTGTCCTGACAAGTTTATCCACGGGTTGATTATCAACAATTACGACAGGCTTGTCGTTGTCGGCATTTACTGTAACTGGGAATATGGCAGTACCACAAACGCCGGTTTCTCCTGTTTCGCAGACAGAAATAACAATCTGATCCTGCCCGTTAAAATTCAGATCAGGGGTATAAGTGAAGCAAATGGTCTCGCCCGGGTTGAATACTGTCGGCTCTCCGCCATTATAAGAGAACTCCACCGAACTACCTTCCACATCAGTGTAGGTAAAGCAGACCTCCTTAGGTTCATCTTCATTGGTGGTTACAGTCTGCACTGTAATTACAGGGTTATCGTTAACCGGGGTAACTGTAACTTTAATCAGTCCTTGATTTGAAAGTCCTGACTGGTTATCCTTAACCGTATAAGCAACCGAAGTTGCATTACCGTTCCAGTTCAGTACAGGTGTAAAGGTTACATCGCCAGTTGCTGAGACGGTATACGTTCCTTGTCCTGAAACAGTGAAGGATTTATCTTCCGCTCCTGTTGCAGGATTCAGATCCACTGTATTGGGATTAATCAAACCATCCTTGTCAGTGTCATTTGAAGTGACGCTGAATGTAACAGGGGTGTCTTCAGGAGTCGTAACCTCATCATCATTTGCAACAGGCAGATCGTTCACCGAAGTAACGGTAATAGAAACTGTTGCAATGTTTGAGTTAGAGTTAACAGCACCTGCACCGTCATTTACTCGGAAAGTAAACTGGTCTGTTCCGAAAAAGTCAGTATCAGGTGTGTAGGTAAGGTTAGGGGCAGTTCCTGATAATGTTCCATTTTCAGGAACTGTAAGTACCGTATAGGTCAGTACATCATTATCAACATCTGTGGCAGTGAGAATAATTTCCTTTGGTGTATCCTCCACAACTGTAACATTCTGATTTTGTGCTACAGGTGCATCATTGACAGATGCAATACTGATATTGACAGTTGCGGTATTGGAGTTCACCTGACCATCATTAGCACGAAAAGTGAAACTGTCATTGCCGAAATAGTTGGTATTTGGTACATAGACAGGGTTGCGGCAATTGTTGCAGCTCAGGGTTCCCTTTGTGGGCGCTGTAACGATAGCGTAGGTGAGCGGGTCACCGTCACGATCTGTGGCGTTCAGCAAAAGCGGCGTAGAGGTGTCTTCATTGGTGAATACGGTTTGACCGCTTGCTACCGGCGCATCATTGACAGGCGTAACAGTAATGGAAACGGTGGCAGTATTTGAATCAACAGTACCATCATTTACCTTGAAGGTAAAGCTTGTTGATCCGTTGAAGTTAGCACTTGGTGTGAAGGTCACATTTGGTGCGGTACCTGTGAGTGTTCCGTTGGCCGGCTGTGTTACTATTGTCCAGATGAGCGGGTTACCATCTACATCTGAAGCAGTAAGAATAATGTCTGCAAAGGTATCTTCCGCGATAGTAACTGATTGTGAATTGGCCACAGGAGTGTCATTTACAGGGTTAACTGTAATTGTCACAGTTGCTGTATTGGATGTTAATAGTCCATCATTAACAGTAAACGTGAATGTGTCTGATCCGTTGTAATTAAGGTTCGGAGTATAGGTCAGGTCCGGGGCGGTTCCGGAAAGGGTACCATTTGCCGGCTGGGTTACAACGGTCCAGGTAAGCGCATTACCTTCTGTATCTGAAGCGGTGAGTGTAATGTTCAACTGAGTATCTTCATCGGTTGTCACACTCTGATCATCTGCCACGGGCGCATCGTTAACCGGAGTAACATTAATAGTGACAGTAGCCGTATTGGAATCAATGGTTCCGTCATTAGCCTTGAAGGTAAATGAATCAGGGCCGTTATAGTCTTCGTCAGGGGTGTATGTAAGATTCGGGGCAGTTCCTGACAGTGTACCATTTGTTGGTTGAGTTACGACTGTGTAAGTAAGCACCGTTGTCTCAACATCTGTTGCGGAAAGTGTTATGTCTTTGGCTACATCTTCCGTTACAGTTACATTCTGGTTTGCCGCTACCGGGACATCATTGACCGCATTGATGGTTATGGTTACCGTCGCGGTATTGGAGTCGATGCTGCCATCGTTTACTTTGAAAGTAAAGCTGTCTGATCCGTTGTAATTCAGGTTCGGAGTATAGGTCAGGTCCGGGGCGGTTCCGGAAAGGGTACCATTTGCCGGCTGGGTTACAACGGTCCAGGTAAGCGCATTACCTTCTGTATCTGAAGCGGTGAGTGTAATGTTCAACTGAGTATCTTCATCGGTTGTCACACTCTGATCATCTGCCACGGGCGCATCGTTAACCGGAGTAACATTAATAGTGACAGTAGCCGTATTGGAATCAATGGTTCCGTCATTAGCCTTGAAGGTAAATGAATCAGGGCCGTTATAGTCTTCGTCAGGGGTGTATGTAAGATTCGGGGCAGTTCCTGACAGTGTACCATTTGTTGGTTGAGTTACGACTGTGTAAGTAAGCACCGTTGTCTCAACATCTGTTGCGGAAAGTGTTATGTCTTTGGCTACATCTTCCGTTACAGTTACATTCTGGTTTGCCGCTACCGGGACATCATTGACGGGAGAAATTGTAATAGTTACTGTAGCAGTATTTGAATTGAACAATCCATCATTTACTCTGAAAGTGAAGGTAGCTGTTCCGTTAAAGTTTGGTGCAGGGGTATATGTCCTAACTGAACCTGTTCCACCTGATAGGGTTCCGGTTGAAGGTCCTGAAACTATAGAATAGGTGAGCGGGTCACCATTGGCATCGGAAGCCTGAAGGGCGATGGATACACTGATATCCTCTGCGGTAGAGGCAGAGCCATCAAATGCAAGCGGGGCAATAGGATTACCAGAAATAACGATTGTAACCGTTGCAGTATTTGAATCTGTTGTTCCGTCATTTACTTTAAATGTAAAGGTCTCTGTTCCAGTAAATCCTTCATTTGGTGTAAATGTCAGATTAGGGGCAGTTCCGGAAATAACGCCGCCTGTAAGACTTTGTGTAACTGTGTAGGTCAGTGGATCGCCGTCTTCATCTGTTGCATCCAGAACAAAATTCACAGGAGTAGCAGTGGCAGGAGAAACCCAAGCGGTATAAACAACTGTTTCATTGAATGCAATAGGCGCATCGTTTACAGGTTCCACCGTAATTGAAACAGTAGCAGTATTTGAATCAGTATCGCCATCATTCACTTTAAAAGTAAAGCTGTCGAGTCCATTATAATTGGTCTCAGGCAAATAAGTAACATTGGGCAGCGTGCCAGAGAGTGTACCGTTTGTCGGACCATTTACCAGAACCCAGGATAAATTATCTCCGTCAAGATCTGAGGCTGTTGCGGTAATAGCCTTTGAGACATCCTCATCTGTAGTCACCGACTGATCATTCGCAACCGGTGCGTCGTTTACAGGTGAAATTGTAATTGAAACCGTTGCAGTTCCGGAGTTTACAATTCCGTCATTCACTCTGAAGGTGAAACTGTCAGACCCGTTTGCGTTGTCGTTGGGAGTGTAAGTAAGGTTGGGAGCGGTTCCGGTAAGAACACCTTTTGTGGGCTGTGTTACTACAGAGTAGGTGAGCGTATTGCCATCCACATCAGTTCCGGTGAGGGTGATGTTTACTGCTGTATCTTCATTGGTTGTCACGGACTGACTGTTAGCGACAGGAGCGTCGTTAACAGGGGTGATTGTTATGTTTACTGTTGCAGTATTTGAGTCTGCTGTTCCGTCAAAGACTTTGAAGGTAAAGCTGTCAGTTCCGATTGCGTTGGCATTTGGTGTATAAGTCAGATTAGGGGCTGAACCGGTAAGGGTGCCTTTTGTCGGTTGAGTTACTACGGTGTAGGTGAGCGTATTGCCATCCACATCAGTTCCGGTGAGTGTGATACCGGTCGCAGTATCTTCATTTGTTGTGACTGACTGGTCATTTGCAACAGGTGCGTCGTTTACAGGTGAAATTGTAATTGAAACCGTTGCAGTTCCGGAGTTTACAATTCCGTCATTCACTCTGAAGGTGAAACTGTCAGACCCGTTTGCGTTGTCGTTGGGAGTGTAAGTAAGGTTGGGAGCGGTTCCGGTAAGAACACCTTTTGTGGGCTGTGTTACTACAGAGTAGGTGAGCGTATTGCCATCCACATCAGTTCCGGTGAGGGTGATGTTTACTGCTGTATCTTCATTGGTTGTCACGGACTGACTGTTAGCGACAGGAGCGTCGTTAACAGGGGTGATTGTTATGTTTACTGTTGCAGTATTTGAGTCTGCTGTTCCGTCAAAGACTTTGAAGGTAAAGCTGTCAGTTCCGATTGCGTTGGCATTTGGTGTATAAGTCAGATTAGGGGCTGAACCGGTAAGGGTGCCTTTTGTCGGTTGAGTTACTACGGTGTAGGTGAGCGTATTGCCATCCACATCAGTTCCGGTGAGTGTGATACCGGTCGCAGTATCTTCATTTGTTGTGACTGACTGGTCATTTGCAACAGGTGCATCATTGACCGGAGTTACGTTGATTGAAACGGTTGCGGTATTTGAATCATCTGTTCCGTCATTTACATAAAATGTGAAACTATCTGATCCGGTGAAATCAGCATCAGGAGTGTAAGTCAGGTTCGGTGCTGTGCCGGAGAGTGAACCATTTTGGGGCTGTTCAACAATAGTCCAGGTCAGAGGGTCTTCGTCTGTATCAGTCGCAGTGAGCGTAATGGTTGCATCGGTATCTTCCTCAGTAGAAACGCTCTGGTCAATTGCAACAGGTGTATCATTGACCGGGTTAATCGTAATTGTAACGGTTGCAGTATTTGAATCTGCGCTTCCATCATTTACAAGGAACGTAAAAGAATCGGAGCCATTGAAATTCTCATCAGGTGTATAGGTCAGATCAGGCGCAGTTCCTGTAAGCGTGCCATTTGCAGGCTGAGAAATAATAGTCCACGAAATTTCATCTCCGTCAACGTCAGAAGCGGTGAGCGAGATTGATAGTGAAACATCTTCATCTGTGGACACAGCCTGATCATCGGCAACCGGCGCATCGTTTTCAGGTGTAACAGTTATTGAAACAGAGGCTGTATTTGAATCAGCAGTTCCGTCATTAACCCTGAAAGTGAAGCTGTCAGTTCCGTTAAAATCTGCGTCTGGCGAATATGTTACATTTGGTCCTGTTCCTGAAAGGGTGCCATTTGAAGGCTGGGTCAGGATGGTAAAGGTCAGAGTTTGGCCGTCAACATCAGTAGCTGTAAGGGTAATATCAGCCGCTGTATCTTCAGCAGTGGTAACTGCCTGATTGTTGGCAACAGGCACGTCATTTACTGCTGTGACTGTTATTGTAACTGTGGCAATATTGGAATTTGCTGTGCCATCCGAAGCCTGGAAAGTAAAGCTGTCGCTTCCATTGAAATTGGCATTCGGTGTGTAAGTCAGATTGGGTGCCGTGCCGCTCAGGGTACCATTGGCGGGATTGGTTACAATTGTATAGGAAAGTGAATTCAGATCAATATCAGTTGCAGTGAGGACCACCGCAACCGGGGTGTCTTCATTGGTAGTCACTATTTGGTTGTTTGCAACCGGAGCATCGTTTACAGCCGTTATGGTTATTGAAACAGTGGCCGTGTTTGAATCATCTGTTCCATCATTTACTTTAAAAGTGAAGCTGTCGGTACCATTAAAGTTTGAAGCCGGAGTATAGGTCAGATTTGGAGCGGTGCCTGACAAAACGCCGTTTGCAGGCTGGGTAACAACTGACCATGTGAGCGGATCACTTTCCACATCTGTTGCTGTCAGTGTAATGGCTCTCGGGATGTCTTCTGTTGTGGTTACAGACTGATTATTTGCAACTGGGGCATCATTTACAGAGGTTACATTGACAGTGACCGTTGCAATGTTTGAAAGTTGGGTCCCATCACTTGCTCTGAAGGTAAAGCTGTCTGTTCCGAAGAAATTTGCATTTGGCTTGTACGAAAGATTGGCTCCTGAACCTGTCAGCGTTCCGTTTGAGGGCGCAGTAGTGGTGTAGGTTAACGGATCGCCATCAGCGTCGGTAGCAACTAAAATAATGGCAGTGCCCGCGTTATCTTCTTCTATGGTAATTATTTGATTTGACGCAACCGGTGCTACATTAGGATCAACCACTGTTACTGAAGTACTTACACTTATTTCAGACGCCTGACAGGCATTGCCTGTGGTGGTGAACTGCGTTGAAGCTACAATTCTTTCATAACCTACAAGGGCAGAAATTAATGTTGCTGACCAGACTGAATCTGAACCCGCCTGAGTAAGCGCAAGGGTTTGTGATGGTGTTGTTGACCATATAGGAGCTTCATCTGTTCCTCCGGTACGCTGGAAAACTTCCACTTTTACATAAACATTCGGCTCGGCTTTACCTGTAATTGCTGTTTGACCACCTTTGATGGGCTCATCAATATCGGGTGCATTCGGACCGGCACTGAAACCCGTACAGGTTTCACACAGATTACCAAAAGCAGTTGGACATTGAGTTTCCGTTAAGGCTGTGAATGAGTCAAATTCGTCAGAGTATAACGGGTCAGTATTATCTACACCGGCAACGTCTGCCGTAGATCCTGAAAAGGCACACGCAGGCGATTGACTCGTTGCAGCCACAAATCGTAATCTTGAATTTATAGTGAGCCCCGTTCTTGCAAAAACATCATTCAGCGGTATATAGAAATCGTAAAAGATATCTGCATCACCACAGGTTACCAGATCAGCTTCAACAGATTGAAAATGGGTGCCTAGCGGATAAGTTAGTATAGGATTCGGGCAGCTGCTGATTCCATCAACCAGGGTGACAAAAATTCCGGGGTTGTTTTTGCGTACAAGCGAAAAGTTCAGTTCAAAGCCCGGGTTTCCTGCTATTCCATTTGGATCTATTCCTACACCAAATTTATTGTCCGTATCCACCAGAACCTGCCATGACTGGATACTGCTTGCATCTTCTCCCAGACGAAAACGAATAATCAGGTTATTGTCCGGATTGCCATCGTTATCTCTGTCTGTTTCATCCAGATGGGCATAGACTGCAGCGCCTTCTGTATCAGGTATCACATCAGAAAGTCCGCAGGATGGGCCGGTAAAATTGTCTCCGGAGATATCCCCGTTTCCGATTTGAGGAAAAGCCCACATTTTTAGTTCAAATTCACCGGTGTAATTTTTTATGGGGTCAAAGGCTGAGAAGGGTCTGCCTTCCCCACCAACCACAAACGGATTGGTTGACCAGCCATCCCCGTTCGGATCCATTGGGTTTAAAGCGGGTGTTGCAGGAGTTAGAATTTTTCCCCGTATATCTTGCCCTGTTGCGGCGGAAAAAACCAACAAAAATAGACTGATAGTTAGTAACCTTTTGATTATCATACCTTTCGGATTTATTTAAGATGCTTTTTAAATATTCTTTTTTTCTTTCAATTGCCTACGAATTGGCTTTTTAAAATGTGAAGGTATTTTTAACCTTTAAAAGGGGTCTTAGTCCCATTTTAATGCTGGTCATTAGGATTAAAGTCAACTCCCTCATCAGAAGCCAAATCCAAACCATGGAATCACATAACATCAAAATTAGAGGTTTTTTCAAGATTTCTCGTATATCAAACTCAGTTATTAACAATATCAAATAATCTCGACACTAATCCCAAAATGGGAAAAATTGAATTGATGGTAGAAGAAAGTATAATACAATTTGGTACAGGTGTGTTGTTGCGTGCACTGCCGGATTTTCTTATCGAAAAAGCCAATTCTGCGGGTTTAAGTGCAGGGAAGATCGTGGCTGTTAAGTCGACATCCAGCGATGTATCCCTATTCATAAACAGTAACTGCGAATTCACCGTTATTGAAAAAGGAATCCGGGATCGCAAGGTTATCCGTAACCCGGTAATAGTCAGGTCGGTTTCCAGGGTGCTCGCTGCTGAAACTCAGTGGGAAGAGGTGCTGGACTGTGCCCGAAACCCCGATATACACATTGTAATATCCAATACCACTGAGGCGGGCCTTACATACCGGGATGAAGACTTCAGGCCCGGAAAAGCACCTCAGACCTTTCCAGGGAAGCTTGCAGCCTGTCTTTTTGAACGGTTCAGGACACTTGGGATGAAAAATACAGGTATGGTTATTTTACCCTGTGAGCTTGTAGTGGATAATGGACGGCTGTTGAAGGAAATGGTGATCAGGCACACAAAACCGCTGATTACGGCCCTTAATGGCAGTACGGAGGACTTAGAATCGTTCATAGACTGGATTGAAAATGAAAATATTTTCTGTAATACGTTGGTTGACAGGATTGTTCCCGGTCGCTCCGAACCCGGAGACCTTATAAAAATGGACGATACGGAGTATATCGATCCCCTTCATACAGCCGCAGAACCTTATCTTTTATGGGTCATCCAGGGACCGGAATCATTAAAATCAAAATTAAAATTCGTTCAAGCGGATGAACGAATAATTATTACTGAAAACATTGAGATTTACCGGGAGCGCAAGCTCAGAATCCTGAATGGCAGCAATACCCATGTTGCCGGGGTAGGTTTTCTGGCGGGATGCAACACCACCTTTGATACGATGGAGGATAGTTCGGTTCATGAGTTTACCTCTAAGCTTATCCTTGAGGAAATTGTACCAACCATCAGCGGCATTGTTCCGGATGCTGCCGGATATGCCCATGAAACTATGGACAGATTCAGAAATCCTGAGATCAGATATCCGTTGCTGCAGATTGCATTGCAGTACAGCAGTAAAATGAACAGCCGGAACACAGAAACATTTTTTCGATTTTACGAGCAGACAGGAAAACTCCCGATACTTTCTTGTCTGGGCCTGGCCTCTTTTTTTGTTTTTTATATACCGGCAGGAAAAAAGGATGGTTCTTATTATGGAGTCAGAAACGGGGAGCCATATAATTACCGCGATGATCACACAGATTTTATATGTGGTACAATGGAGCATGCACTGAAGAGCGGGGATTTCAAATCGGCGGTGAATGATATCCTGAAAAATACACGCATCTTTACCAGAGATCTGAGTACACTTCCCGGCCTTACTGAATTGATCTGTACAATGATTTCTGATATCAGAAAGTTTGGAATGCGAAAGGTTTTTGAAACAGTACTTCAAAAATAATAATCAGGTTTGTGCGGACTTTTTTAAAAATACATCCTGCCGATAATGTTGTCGTAGCCTTGCGTGACCTTGATGCAGGCACTGTCATCGACACAGGAAGCGAACATATTACACTTGTCGATAAGATACCGGCCAAGCATAAAGTGATGCTTAAGAAATTTAATCCCGGAGATGAGGTAATTATGTATGGCGTTCTGGTTGGAAAGGCAAAAGAAAAAATTCCCTGTGGTGGTCTGATGACCACTAAAAATTTAAGCCATGCAGCGGGAGATTATGAGTGGCGTGGTGTTACTCCTCAATGGTCTGCACCTGATGTTGAAAAATTCCGCAACCGGACTTTCAAAGGATATTTAAGAAGTGACGGTCGCGTAGGAACTGCCAACTACTGGCTTTTTATTCCGACTGTATTTTGTGAAAACAGAAATCTTGATGTCATCCGTGAAGCCCTACACAATGAACTTGGTTATTCTGTAACGGCAGGTTACAAACAAAAAGTAAAAAAGCTACTTCAGGAATTCAGGTCAGGTTCAGATCTGCTGGAGGCCGATCTCTCGGTCGGAAATGAACCTGCATCCTCCAGAGTTTTTAAAAATATTGATGGAATAAAATTTCTGAATCATCAGGGTGGATGTGGTGGCACGCGACAGGATGCAGCCAAGTTAAGCGCTCTGCTTGCGGCCTATGCGGACCATCCGAATGTCGGCGGGGTTACGGTGCTCAGTCTGGGTTGTCAGCACATTCAGCTGGAAGATTTCAGAAGAGATCTATTGAATCGCAACCCGAAGTTTTCAAAACCGCTTTTGATTTTTGAACAGCAGAGGTCACAAAGCGAGGAACAACTAATTACCGATGCTATTCGTCAGACTTTTATTGGACTTACTGAACTTAACCGGACAGAACGCACGGATGTTCCGCTGCATCATCTTACAATAGGCGTTAAATGTGGCGGCAGCGACGGATTTTCCGGAATTTCAGCAAACCCTGCTGTTGGCTATGCTGCTGATCTTTTGGTTGCCCTTGGTGGAAAGGTGCTGCTCGCTGAATTTCCGGAGTTGTGCGGAGTGGAACAGGAGCTGGTGGATCGTTGTACCTCGGGTGAGACAGCTAAAAAATTTATCAGATTGATGAAAGGGTATGAGCAGGAAGCAAAGCGTGCAGGTTCAGGCTTTGATATGAATCCTTCACCCGGTAATATCCGTGATGGTCTTATTACGGATGCGATAAAATCTGCAGGCGCCGCGAAAAAAGGGGGTTCATCCCCAATTACTGATGTCCTTGATTACACCGAGCCCGCGACAAAACCCGGACTAAGTCTTGTCTGTACACCGGGCAATGATGTAGAAGCTACCACAGGCAAAGCTGCCGCCGGAGCAAATCTTATTTTATTTACAACAGGGTTGGGTACCCCAACAGGAAATCCTGTTTGTCCGACCATAAAAATCTCAACCAATACAAAGCTAGCCATGAGAATGAAAGACATCATTGACATAGATGCAGGGCCGGTGATAAGCGGAGAAAAATCTATCGAAGAAATGGGAGAAGAAATCCTGGAATATTGTATAAAGGTTGCCGGCGGAGAAGTGATTCCTCATGCTGTGCGGCTAAATCAGGATGACTTTATCCCATGGAAGAGAGGCGTCAGCCTGTAATGTTCAACTGAAGTAGATGAATGTGCAGGTGAATTTCAAACTGCCGGAGCCTGTGGGTCTCTGAGTACATTTTGTTACTTTTGAAAATCTAAATACACCTTATGGATTATTTGCATTCTCTTGCGCTTGTCTTTCATTCTGTTGTAAGGTACTTCGTACTTTTAGCTATGCTCATTTCTATATTCCGCTCTGCGAAAGGTTGGTTTGGAGGGGCCCCTTTTGAAAAAGTTGATGAAAAGCTATCGGTTTGGCTTTTAATTATGGCCCACACGCAGTTGATCCTGGGGCTAATTCTATACTCCGTGAGCCCTGCAGTAGTTTTTTCAGGTGCATCCATGAAAGACCCTGTTGCCCGTTACTGGCTTGTTGAGCATTTAACGACTATGCTCATTGCCATTACCCTGATTACCCTGTCCAGAATCACAACGAAGAAACTTACAGATGCGAAAGCAAAGCATAAGCGCATCTTCCTTTACAATGTATTCGCATTGTTACTGATTCTGATGGCCATCAGTATGAGTGGCCGCGGATTCTTTAGTCTGCCGTCCATACTATGACCGCCATCTAAAGGAGCGGCTGTCGCAGGCGCGCTGCGTGGCGAGGATACCTTCAAGATGATCATATTCATGCTGAAGTAATTCAGAAAGATCGTCTTTCATATCCCGGCTGTGTTCAATCCAGTTTTCATCGCGGTAGGTGATGGTTAAGGATTTGTGTCTTTTCAGTCGTACCAGCAGATTAGGGAAGCACATGCAATCATCCCAGAGTTCAAACATTTCCTCACTGAGGTTGCTGAGGACCGGATTGAAAAACACCACGGGCCGGTCAATGTGCATATAGATCAGCCGTTTCATACATCCGATCTGCGGAGCAGCGATGGCTCTGCCGGCATTGTATCTGGCCCTGAATTCAAAAATGATATCATGAAGGTTGCTGATGACCGGCTTAAGTGATTCAACCTCATCGGGACGGACCGGTTCGCACTTTTCATGGAGTCTGGGATCACCCAGCGGGAGGATCATTTCAAGTTTTGCCATGGTCAAAATTAAAAGGTCCGGTAAGAAACTACAACGGAGGGAACGATTCAGATGAAGGACAACCTGTTAACTTTACCATCCTCAACTGAGTAATTATGAGAATACTGACTATTTCTTTTTTGCTTTTCACAGCCTTTTTCGCAGCTGCCCAGCCTACCGGCCAGCGGTATCAACTTCAGCGTCTGACTGCTGTAAGCACCGGGTATCATGAAGCTGCACCAGTGATTTCTCCGGATGGTAATTCACTGTATTATTTTGTTCAGAATCATCCCCAGAACACTTACGGAACGGAGGGCACCCAGGATATATGGATCAGCAAAAAAGGAGCAGATGGTGCATGGTCCGCCCCCATACACGCAAAATCACCGCTTAATCAGAATCACCTGAATCAGGTTTTTAATGTATTTGAAGACGGCACCCTGCTTGTAAGAGGAGGAAAGACAAAAAATTCTTCCGGTTTTTCACTTGTATCTACGACAGGGTCATGGCGTGAGCTTAATATCAGCGGACTTGAGGAAATGAATAAAGGCCGTTTTTATGGAGCGGCTATGTCCGCCGACCGCAAGCACCTCATTATATATATGTCGGAAGTTAAGGGATCAACCAGAAGTGACTTGTATGTAAGTCATCTGCTGACTGAAGGCAGCTGGTCAAGACCTGTTAAATTGTTACCATCCGGAGCTGCTTTGCCTATGGCACGGGCAATAAGCACCCCCGCTGATGAGTTTGGTCAGTTTATTGCCCCTGACCAGAAAACTTTATTTTTTGCCAGTGACCGTGTTGTTCCGGGAAGGCAGGGTGCTATTGATATGTACAAGACCACCAGGCTTGATGATACATGGAATAATTTTAGTGAGCCTGTCAATCTGGGTAAGCCCTTGAATACTTCTGCCGAGGATGATTATTTTTCAATGGATAAGGCCGGCAATGTTTTTACTGCGAGATCACTTAACAAAGGAGGAGGCGGCAATCTGGATATTTTCGTTCTGGTCCCCAAAAATATAACCATTACACTTGAGGGGTTGGTATATGATGATTCTGATAAACATCCGATGACAATTCCGGTAGAAATTACTGTCAAAGATTTTCCCGGACTGAAGCTGAAGTCTGATGCGGCAGGAAGATTTTTTTCAAAGATTGCGGAGGGTGTGCAGTATCAAGTTGTTGCCTCTGCCGAAGGATATGAGGATTTTAATCAGACTTTTCCGATACCACACATGAACAGTGATTCGGTTCTGAAAGTTGAGGTTCCTCTTAAACCTATTCGTAAACCGCTGATCATTACGGGGCAGATAAAAGATGTTAAAACCGGAGCGCTGCTGGAACCCAATCTTAAAATTCAGCTCAGCGGAAAAAACACTTTATTTGAACCCGTGGTTCCGGGCGGTAACTACCGACAGGAAGTTACTTCAACCGGAAAATATTTATTCACCGCTATGCTGAGTGGATATCTGACACTTACAGACAGTGTCCGGTATGAGGACGAAAAAATTACTCCGCTGGTCCGGGATTTGCAAATGACTCCCATTGAAGTAGGCACTGTGGTAAGGCTTCGTAATATTTATTTTGATTATGACCGGACCACCCTCAAGCGTGAGTCCTTTCCGGAGCTTGAAAAAGTTATTTCCTTTCTGAACGAAAATTCTTCCGTAGAAATTGAAATTCAGGGACATACAGACAGTAATGGTTCAGATTCGTACAATTTGAATCTGTCACAGGGGCGATCGCAGTCGGTAGTGGATTATTTGGTTTCAAAAGGAATTTCACGAGGCAGATTATCTGCAAGAGGATTCGGAGAAACCAGGCCAATTGATTCCAATGATTCTGATGCCGGACGGGCTAACAACAGAAGAGTTGAGTTTACCATCACCGGAAAATAATTTCTAAAGATGAAAAGAAGAGCATTTGTAATTCGTGCCGGACTTGCCGGAATCGGTATTCCTGCCATTTTAAATTCATGCAGCCGGCCACCGGCACCGGATGCGGATCCTGAAAAGCAGTTTCACCCGGATGACTTTCAGCTTAATGAAATAACCGTGGATCAATTGCAGTCTATGTTCCGCGAGGGGAAAATGACTGTCCGGCAGGCCACACAGCTTTATTTGGATCGTATTGCTGAGATTGATCATGCGGGTCCGTCGTTGCGAAGTGTGATTCAGATTAATCCGGATGCACTTGCCATTGCTGATGCCATGGATGCTGAAATAAAAGAAGGAAAGTACAGAGGTAAGTTGCATGGTGTTCCGGTACTGGTGAAGGACAATATTGACACGGCAGATAAGATGATGAATACTGCCGGATCGCTGGCGCTGGAAGGAAATTATCCGAAGCAGGATGCATTCATAATCAAAAAGCTGCGGGAATCAGGTGCCGTGTTACTTGGAAAAACAAACCTCAGCGAGTGGGCCAATTTCAGATCTGATCAGTCTTCCAGCGGATGGAGCAGCAGAGGGGGGCAGACATTAAATCCCTACATGCTTAACCGTAATCCATGTGGATCCAGTTCCGGATCAGGCTCTTCGGTTTCTGCAAATTTGTGCGCCGTGGCCATCGGTACTGAAACGAATGGTTCCATCATTTGTCCGGCGTCAGTTAACGGAGTGGTTGGTATCAAGCCAACTGTTGGATTGTGGAGCAGGTCAGGAATCATTCCTATTTCAATTACCCAGGATACTGCCGGCCCCATGGCAAGGACCGTGCGGGATGCAGCGATTTTATTGTCGGCACTGGTCGGAAAAGATGAAAAGGATAATTCCACGCTGTCTATTGATGGCAAATTTCAGAATGATTATACCGTTTTTCTGGACAAAAATGGCCTCCGTGGTAAGCGACTTGGAGTTGAGAAGAGTTATCTCAAAAGGGTTCCGGCGGTAGATGATTTATACGTGCAGAATCTGGAAATGCTCCGCTCAGCAGGCGCGGAACTTGTGGAAGTTGACTTCCTTGAGCAGATGAAGGGAATCGGGAAGGATGAGTTTACCGTTTTGCTTTATGAGTTCAAGGATGGTCTGAATAAGTACCTTGCCGGTGCGGCCGGGGGGAAAGTAAAGACCCTGGAAGAGCTGATTGCATATAATAAGGAGCATGCAGGTGTTATGATGCCCATTTTTACTCAGGATATTCTGGAGCAGAGTCAGGAAACTGACGGTGTGCAGTCAAAAACTTATAAGGAGGCCTTAAAAAACATCCTTAAAACCTCTCAAAATGCAATAAATGGCATCATGGATAAATTCAGCCTGGATGCAATTATTGGCCCTTCTTATGGACCTGCGTGGTGCACGGACCATATAAACGGGGATTATTCTACAGGTTATGGGTTTTCAGGACCTGCGGCAATGGCCGGATATCCGCATATTACCGTGCCGATGGGCTTTGTTTCAGGTTTGCCAATTGGATTATCCTTTTTCGGAAGGGCATATTCAGAGGCCTCTTTATTGACTATCGCCTATTCATTTGAGCAAAAAAGCGGGGCCAGAAGGATGCCCCAGTTTGAAAAGCCGGCATAGCCCGGAGGGGTGTTCCCGGATTGCCTGTCGTATGACATTTGTTTCTGCCGGCCCAAATGCCGGCTTTTTTATTGCTTTTTAGGCACATAGTGGCTCGAAAATGCAAAAAAGTGGTAGAAAGTGGTTGGAAGTGGTTGATTTATCCTTATGTTTGCTAAGGAGAAACTGACAACCACTACAAGTCAATGACCTTCTTCACCAGTGAATATTTATGCAAGCTTGACGCAAAAGGGCGTTTAGTCCTTCCGTCGCGTATTAAGGCTCAATTGCCGTCTGAGGATGTGCAGGAGCTGGTTGTACGCCGGGGCTTTGAGTCTTGCCTGATTATTTACCCCATGGTGGAGTTCAAAAAGGTCTTCTCGAAGATTTCTGCACTCAATGAGTTCCACCAGGAAAACCGCGCACTCCAGCGCAACTTCCTTTCAGGTGTTGTAACTGTGGAGCTTGATGGAAATGGTCGGTTACTGATTCCAAAGCACCTGCTGGCTTATGCTCAGGTGGATAAGGATGTAATTCTGATCGGCACCGGCTCTAAAGTTGAGTTATGGAATCCTTCTATTTACGAGAAGAACCTCATTCAAGACCCGGGTGAGCTGTCAAAACTGGCGGAAAAGTACTTAAATGAGTAGCCGCGCATGTTTCGGGTTTACTGACGGCACCTATGGAAACTGAATCTGCCGGCGGACAAAACCGAAACTATCATCGGCCTGTAATGCTCAGTGAGTGCATTGAAGCCCTGAGGATCCGTCCGGAAGGCGTCTATGTGGATGTCACTTTCGGCGGTGGCGGCCACAGCATCGCCATCCTTGAACAATTGAAAGGCGGACATCTTTTCGCTTTTGATCAGGATGAAGACGCTCAAAAACAAGCTGCCACCATCCAAGGCAGTTCTTTTACATTCTGCAAAGCGAATTTCAGAAACCTAAAAGTGGTGCTGAATCAAAAAGGGGTTCAAAGTGTTGACGGCATCCTTGCTGACCTTGGTATCAGCTCACATCAGATTGATCAGGCACAGCGGGGATTTTCCACAAGGTTTGAAGGGCCACTGGATATGAGAATGAACAGAGCTACCGGGAAAACAGCAGCTGATATTCTCAATACTGCCGATCAGGCTGACCTGCATAAAATCTTCGGTATGTACGGAGAAATAAAAAATGCACGGACTGCCGCCAGGCTGGTGGTCAATAAAAGATCACAACCTTTTAAAACAACCTTTGACCTGAAAAATGCACTCGGTGAGATTGCACCAAGGGGAAAAGAAAATAAATGGTTCGCTCAGGTTTTTCAGGCATTGAGGATTGAAGTCAACGATGAACTGAAAGCCCTTGAGGATTTTCTGATTCAGTGCGGGGAGATAATTATACCGGGCGGAAGGCTGGCGGTTATGAGTTACCACTCGCTGGAAGACCGGATGGTGAAAAATTACATTGCCACCGGCAAAACCTATGGTGAGGTTGAAAAGGATTTCTACGGCAATCAGCTCAGACCATTCGAAGCTGTAAGTCGGAAACCCATTGTGGCTTCAGAAGATGAAATCGCAGAAAACAGCCGGGCCAGAAGCGCCAGGCTTCGTGTTGCAGAACGAACAGAAACGCAGGCAATTATCAGAGGATAAAAAGGACATGTCGGAAAATACATTCAAGGTTGAAACCAAAACGGAAAAGACACCTCCGGCAGGAGGTAAAAGTCTTTTTTCCGGCCTTGAACGCCGTCTGCAGCTTGAAAAATATTTTGAGGAAGGATTTCCGGTGCGGTACCTTCCAAGGGTCGTATTTGTTTTTGCTCTTATTCTAGTTTACATCGGTAATACGCACTACGCGGAGCAGACTGTGCATGCCATTAATAAAGCACAGACCGAAGTGGAGGACCTCCGTGCAGACTTTACAACATTAAAAGCTCAGCTGATGTATTCAAGCAAGCAAAGTGAAGTTGCCAGGAAAATAAAGCATCAGGGCCTTGAGGAGAGTACTGTTCCACCATTTAAAATTGAAATAGATCCGGATGGATATTAAGCAATCCATAATCATCCGTGTTCGTGTCGCATTCCTGTGCGTGGTGGTGTTTGCTTTGTTCATAGCTGCAAGGATTGGCCATATCCAGGTTGTTGAGGGCGATAAGTGGAGGAAAATGGGCGAAGAGGTAACCTTCCAGTGGAAAAAAGTTCAGCCGACAAGAGGCAACATCTACAGTGAAAATGGCAGTCTGCTCGCTACCAGTCTGCCGTTCTACCGCGTAGCAATGGATATCACGCTGCCATCGGATGAATTGTTCAGCAACGGAATTGATTCTCTTTCCTTGTTACTATCACGTCAATTCGGTGACCGCACCGAACGCGGCTATAAGGAGTTATTACTGGATGCAAGGGCATCAAGAAAGCAGTACGTCGTACTAAACAGAAAGCAAATCGATCATCACACCAAAAAACTGATGATGGAATGGCCTGTATTCCGTGAAGGACGATTTAAGGGTGGCGTAATTTTTGAAAAATCAGAAATCAGGTATCGTCCATTCAGTAATCTGAGTCGCCGTACCATTGGATTTGTAAACGAAAACGGCAAAGGCGCAGGCCTTGAATACAGTTTTAATCAGGAGCTTGGTGGGGTTGACGGCGAAGCGATGTTTCAGAAAATCGGAGGAGGCAACTGGAAACCTGTATTTGATGCCAATAACAAGAAAGCTGTGGATGGATACGACATTCAGACCACCATTGATGTCAATCTTCAGGATGTTGCAGAGACAAGTCTTTACAAGGCGATGTCAACCCATGAAGCCGACGAAGGTACTGTTGTTGTGATGGAAGTCAGCTCTGGTGAGGTGCGTGCCATTTCTAATCTGAAGCGGGAAGGTTCAGGTTATTCAGAAAGTTTCAATCACGCGGTTCGTGGTATGTATGAGCCAGGTTCAACATTTAAGCTGCTCACCATGATTGCTTTGCTTGAAGAGACCAGTGTGAGCATCAACGATATGATTGATACCGGTAATGGTGTAACAACTTTTTACGGAGTTCCGGTCCGGGACCACCATGAAGGGGGCTTGGGAAAAATTACGGTGCAAGGCTCCTTTGAACAATCTTCCAACATTGCGATGGCCCGTCTGGCCGACAGACATTTCGGATCAAATCCGAAGAAATTTCTTGAGTATGTGGATCAGCTCAGAATGTCAAAACCGCTTGGTTTACAGATGGCAGGGGAGGAGATCCCAAGGATTACGCGACCGACAGATAAGGCATGGAGTGGTATTACCCTGCCTTGGATGAGCCATGGTTATGGCTTTGAAATCACACCACTTCATACCCTGGTGCTTTACAATGCTGTGGCCAACGGAGGTAAGATGATCAAGCCTGTTTTTGTACGCAGTGTATTACAAGCTGATAAAGAAGTAAGACAATTTGAAACCGAAGTTATCAACTCAAAGATATGTTCACAAAAAACACTCAATGAACTGAAAATATTGCTTGAAGGTGTTGTGGAGCGCGGCACCGCAAAAAATCTGAAAAACACATATTACCGAATTGCGGGTAAAACAGGAACATCACAGGTGTTTGAAAAGGGTCGCTATACCGGCAAGTGGATCACCTCTTTCGTAGGATATTTTCCGGCGCATGTCCCGAAGTATTCTGCCATTGTATTGATCAAAAATCCAAAAGGCATTTTACAGACAGGAAACAGTGTTGCAGGACCTGTTTTCAGAGAAATTGCGGATAACATTTATTCCCGCGATCTGGAATTGCATGCGCCGATGACAGCCTCAAAAGTCAGGGAGCATGGAGTTTTTCCTACCATACGTGCTGGTCACAAGGAAGATCTTGCTGACCTCTGCAATGAACTGGGAATTTCCAATCATTCTGCTACTGATGAAGAATGGATTCGTGCTTCGCGTAACGGCAATTCCATCACTTGGAAAAAAAATCAGATGGTGAAGGGGCTTGTTCCTGATGTGATCGGAATGACTTTCCGTGATGCGGTTTATATCCTTGAGAAGGAGGGAATGAGTGTGGATCATTCTGGAAAGGGAAGAGTCATTTCACAATCTGTTACTCCCGGAACAAAATATTCTAAAGGAACCCGTATTAACCTCAGACTGGCATTATGATTATGACTCTGAGCACAGTACTGAACAATGTCCGAATTACTGCTTCCCGCGGAGACATGACTGTTGAGGTCAGCTCGGTTGTTTTTGATTCTAGAAAGGTAAGTGAAGGTTGTTTGTTTGTGGCAGTCAGGGGTACACACCACGATGGTCATCAATACATCCTTCAGGCGATTGCTTCAGGTGCATCCGCCATCGTGTGTGAGCAGGATCCTGATCAGAATACAAATGTTCCGTGGATTACTGTCCGCAACAGCAGTCATGCGCTTGGAGAAATTGCGTCAAACTTTTATGGTAATCCTTCACGCAAACTGAAACTTACCGGCACTACTGGAACGAACGGAAAGACAACGGTCACGACACTGCTCTTCAATCTTTTTACTGCACTTGGTTATCGTTGCGGAATGTTATCCACAGTTGTGAATAAAATTGTGGACAAAGAGATCACTGCTTCTCACACCACACCGGATCCGGTGCAATTGAATAATCTGTTGTCTAAAATGGTGGAAGCAGGGTGTACTCATTGCTTCATGGAAGTAAGTTCACATGCAGTGGATCAGGGAAGGATTCAGGGATTAGAATTTGCAGGTGCATTATTTACCAATATCACCCATGACCATCTGGATTATCATCAGACTTTTGATAATTATATAAAAGCTAAGAAAGGATTTTTTGATGGACTGTCAGCGTCTTCATTTGCACTTGTTAATGCTGATGACAAGCGCGGACCGGTGATGCTTCAGAACTCCAGAGCAAAAAAGTACGCGTTCAGTCTTACCCGGATGGCTGAATTTCACGCACGCGTGGTAACCAATTCCATTGAGGGACTGGAGCTTGAAATAAATGGTAAACACGTGTGGTTCAGGCTTGCAGGCGAATTTAACGCCTACAATTTACTCAGCGTTTATGCTACTGCTGTATTACTTGGCCAGCAGGAAGAAAAAGTGCTTACTGTGCTGTCCGGACTGAAAGGTGCAGAGGGAAGATTTGAGCTTGTGCGTCCCGGATCTCGTTTCACCTCAATTGTGGACTATGCACATACTCCGGATGCTCTTCAAAATGTACTGGAGACCATAGCAGGATTTAAATCACCTGAAAGCAAAATCATTTCCGTAGTGGGATGTGGCGGAGACCGCGATCGCAGCAAGAGACCGTTAATGGCTTCTATCGCCTGTAAGTACAGCGATCAGGTCATTCTAACCTCAGACAATCCTAGAAGTGAAGATCCAATGGCAATCATTTCGGAGATGAAGGCAGGTGTTTTAAAACAGGATGAACGCAGGGTGGTTGTGCAGTCTGACAGACGGGAGGCAATTAAAACGGCCTGCGTCCTTGCCAGGCCTCACGACATCATCCTGGTGGCCGGAAAAGGACATGAAAAATACCAGGAAATAGCAGGTGTTCGATATCCGTTTGATGATAAAGAGGTGCTCGATGAAATGATGAAGCTGTATGCCTGATATTAATTAAAGAACTAAAGAGCGATGTTATACTATCTGTTTGATCTTATTGAAAGTACCTGGGACATACCTGGCGCAGGTCTGTTCAGATATATTTCTTTCCGTGCAGGATCGGCAGCTGTTCTTTCCTTATTCATCACCATTGTCTTTGGGAAAAATCTAATTGCCATGCTTCGTAAGAAACAGGTAGGCGAGGATATCAGAGACCTTGGTCTTGAAGGCCAGATGC
>JBMTCO010000025.1:0-24762 GCA_049430945.1 Cyclobacteriaceae bacterium | reverse complement strand
TTACAAGGATGCACCGGCCAGTCCCACTCAACAATCACCAGGCCGCTACTATACTTTCAGATATTCCTTTCAGCCGGACGGATCAAGAAATTTTAAATAAATAACGATAAGGGGTTTAGTTTAATTGGGGGCTGAAAAGCCCCTTTTTTTATCTCATCCAATCCCTCCTCTGATTTGTAATAAAACAGTTCATAAAGCCTGAACAGTTACTTTCCCTCTATCAAAAGTTATCTCACTTATTTTTGATTTTGTATCTTAACCAACCTAAACCATAAGTCATGCAACAACAACGATACCTGAGTCTTGATGTTTTCCGCGGGATGGATGTGGCTCTTATGATTATTGTAAATTCCCTTGGTAGTTATGAAACCGCATGGTCGCCTCTGTTACACATTCAGTGGGATGGCTTCACTCTGACCGATCTGGTTTTCCCTACGTTTCTTTTTGTAGTCGGAAACGCGATGTACTTCAGTATGCAGAAATATGAAGCTTTGGGAAATGCAGCGGTACTTAGCAAAATATTTAAAAGAACGGCCATCATCTTTCTTCTTGGATATCTGATGTACTGGTTTCCATTTTTTAATATTTCAGAAACAGGCGACTTTGTTTTCAGGCCGGTAAGTGAAACCCGTATACTTGGAGTTTTACAAAGAATTGCCCTTTGTTATGGCATTGCCGCTCTTGTAATTCATTACCTCAGGGTCAGAGGTGCTGCATGGTTTATGGGGATAGCACTTGCATTTTATACCTGGGTACTTTGGGCTTTCGGAGATTTGACCATGGAAGGAAACGCCGGCACCAGACTTGACCTTCTCGTACTTGGGGCAGACCACTTGTACCAGGGGGAAGGAATACCTTTTGACCCGGAAGGAATATTAAGCACCATTCCGTCTGTGGTAAACGTGCTCGCAGGTTACCTGACAGCAAGATTTATAAGCCAAAAAGGCAATGGTTATGAAACAATTGCCCGCCTCATGATCGCAGGATCAGTGCTCCTTCTTGCTGCGCAGTGGGCAAACCTTTTCGTACCAATAAATAAAAAATTATGGACAGCAAGTTACGTGATGCATACAGTCGGACTTGATTTATTGATCCTGCCTGTCATAATGTTTGTAATTGAACACGTGGGTGAAAAAAGATGGACTCCATTTTTTGAGATATTCGGTAAAAACACATTATTTATTTACCTTCTGTCTGAAGTTCTGGTGATTCTCATGTATTGGATTCCGGTTGAATCAGGAAGTCTCTATAGCTGGATATTTAATAATGTGTTCAGACTTGCCGGAGACTATACAGGGTCATTTCTTTTCGGCGCCTCGGTAATGCTCACCTGCTGGCTGGCAGGACTGATCCTGCACAGAAAGAAAATTTACATTAAAGTTTAGGTTTTCAGGCCTCTATAAGCTGAGGAGCAAGTCTGGAGATTTCCATCTTTAAATCCGGTTCAAGCTCAGCCAGATACAGCGTCTTAGCCTTTATTAGCTGATCTGCGGTGAGCCCCTGTGCACCACGAAGGTCAGCCTTATAGAGACTTGCATTCTCAAAATCTGCCCCCATCAAATAGCTGTTTGCCAGGCTTGCCTCCATCAGAAATGCATTTTTAAAATTTGATTTTATTAAAAACGCACTCTCCATGTTTGTCTTAATCAGATAGGCATCCTGGAAATTAGAGCCACTGGCATAAGCACCCTTCAGGTTCGCGCCATTCAGGTTAGAATTTTCAAAATTGGTCTGGTTAAGTCTGCAGTTTTCAAAATTAATTTCAATCAGTGAACAAGTTGAAACGTTGGCACTGTTAAGGTTAGATGCTTTCAGATTCACATAATTCAGGTTCGTCATTGGCAGGTGGCAATTCACCAGATTAATCTCATAGATTTTATGTCTGTTGAGCCTGCGGATATTACCCACGGTTCGAAAAGCCGCTTCCTCCGACCTCCATAATCTGAAGTCATCAATTTCGTTCTGATAGGTCCTGATGCGCTGACGAATTTCTCCATTCTGATTCAACCAGAATAATAAGATACCAATGATGGCAATATCAAAAAGCATTCCATGTGCCTCCACCAGCACATTGCCCCAGAAACCATCCGGATCACGGAGGTAGTACTTCAAACTCAGCGACATGACTGTCAGGGAAGTAAGAAAAAGTACTACAACAGCCGTCAGAATTGGCCGCTCAATGACATAAAAGAACCAGTTGGTTAATTTTTTTTTAAACTTTTCAACGGTTGCCATGTGAACAGTTTATTGCAGTCAGCCCCTAAAGTAACAATTGTACTATTGAAAAATAAACTGTCAGGCCAAGCAAATCATTTGTTGTGGTAATAAAAGGACCTGAAGCAAGTGCAGGGTTAAAGCCAAATCGGTGTAAAAGCAAAGGTGTCAGCGTTCCGATAAATGATGCAAAAACTACCACAGAAAACAGCGCAATCGAAACAATGAAGGTCAAAGAACCGGAACCAAAAAGGAATAAATTAGCTGCAAATACCACCAAAGAAAGAAAAGCACCATTCAGCAAGGCCACAAGAAAAACTTTTGCGAGCCTGTCCCTCATCGTACCGGGAACATAAGAACCTGCCAGACGCTGAACTATGATTGATGAGGATTGAATACCAACATTACCGCCTGTAGCCTGAATAAGCGGGACGAAAAATGAAATGGCCGCAATCCTTGTCAGCTCCCCTTCGAAAAAGCCCATAAACCGTGCGCTCAATAATCCACCCAAAACCCCCACCAGCAACCACGGAAGACGGGCCCGTGTGTTTCTCCATACTGAATCATCCTCCTCTACATCTTCAGAAATACCAGCCATAGCTTGCCGGTCTTCGTCTGCCTGCTCACTGATTACATCAACAACATCATCGATGGTAATTCTTCCAACAAGAACCCCCTGCACATTAACTACCGGGACTGACTCGTAATCATATTTTTTCATGATTTCTGCCACTTCCAGGTCCTCCATATAAGTTTCAACCGGCATCACTTCTTCAAGGATATCACGAACCAGCGTTTTCGAATCACGAAGAATAAGCTCATGTAATGAAATTCTTCCGAGCAACCGGTCTTCTGAGTCTACCACATAGGCTGCATAAAACTTTGAAACCTGTTCAGCCTGAAGTCTGATTTCCTGGATACATTCCACGACCGTCCAGTGATCACGAACCTTAACAAGCTCCTTGGCCATCAGGCCGCCTGCTACATGCTCATCGTATCTGAGAAGGTCAATAACCTGAGAACGCAATTGACTATCGAGACCTGCTATGGCTTCCTCACTTGTTTTGATTGGCAACTCATTCAGAATATCTGCTGCGTCATCGGAATCAAGCTGATTGATCATTTCTACCAGCTCAGTGACTGAGTAAATCTTAAGGAAAGCTTTTCGGGTATCTGTATCAAGATCTTTGATAATCTGTGCGTGGATCTCCCTATCCAGCAGGTCAAGTACCCATTTGGATTCCTCACTGTTAAACTCATATAGCAATGAGGAAATATCAGCAGGATTTACCCCATCAAGAGAATCAATCACAGCCTCACGGTCAAGTGTATCAAGCACATGACGGAAGTGTTCTATGAAATCTCTGGTCAGCTCAAATTCCTTAAACTGCTTCACGATGCGTTATTTCTTTTAACAGCCCTGCATAATCGGCTACAGAAAGCTGCTCCGCACGCTTATCCATAATCCCGAGTTTATAAACTTCAGAAGGCAAATGTAGGTCTTTCAGAGCATTGCGCAATGTTTTGCGTCGATTCTGAAATGCGCGCTTAACAACAATAAAAAAAAGTCGTTCATCGCAATCAAGCTGTTTGGTTTGATTGCGGACAAGGCTGATAACTGAAGACATCACCTTGGGAGGCGGATTAAATACCCCCGGTGGAACATGAAATAAAATTTTGATGTCATAGTATGCCTGCAGCAAAACACTAAGTATACCGTAAGTGCTGCTGCCGGGAGGTCCAGCAATCCGCTGAGCAACCTCTTTTTTAATCATTCCTGTAACCACGACGACTCGGTCACGGTTTTCCAGTACTTTAAAAAATATCTGAGAAGAAATATTGTAAGGAAAATTTCCGATAAGCGAAATCTGATTGCCTTCAATATCCCTAAAACCGGTCTCCAGAAAATCTGCCTCCCTTATTTCAAACTTACCTGCAGGGAGATGGTTTTTAAGAAATGCAACTGAATCTCTGTCGATTTCAATAAGAACAGGATTAAGGTTCCGCTCCAGCAAAAATCCGGTGAGCGCACCGGTTCCCGGACCAATTTCAACCACAGCCGAGCCTGGACCCGGATTAAAGGCATCAGCAATTTTACGGCAAATGTTTACATCTGTCAGAAAATGCTGACCAAGTGATTTTTTGGGCCTGACCATACACCAAAAGTGCCAATAAACAGCAGCAAATCAAACCGCTGTAAGTCTTCATAATGCATTTTTAATTTCTGTTTCAGTGGTGTTCCTTTGCAGAATCATCTTATTTATTGAAAATGAACTCCAGACAAGGCGATAAACCAAGAATCGGAATAACAACAGGAGACTTAAACGGAGTTGGACCTGAAGTCATCATCAAGGCACTGTCCGACGCCCGGATCCTGAATCTGATGACTCCTGTTGTCTATGGTTCATCACGCGTGCTGGCTTTCTATAAAAAACTCCTGCAGACAGAAGAGTTTCATTATAGCGCACCAAAAGGACCAGGGCAGTACCACCCCAAAACTGTTACAGTTATCAACTGCTGGGAAGATCCCTTTGATGTGCAACCCGGCACACCCTCAAAAGATTCTGCTCGACTTGGACTGGTTGCACTGAAAACATCAGTTGAAGATATCAACGCAGGACATATAGATGCAATCGTAACCGGTCCGATAGATAAAAACACATCCTATGGTCCGGACTTTCCATACCATGGTCATACAGAATATTTAACAATGACTTTCAACGCGACAGAGAGCCTTATGATGATGGTTAGTGAAAATCTGAGGGTAGGTCTGGTTACTGAGCATGTCGCACTTAAAGACATTCAAAAACTCATCACCAGGGAAAGGGTTGAATTAAAAATACGACTCATGGAATATTCCCTGAAAAGAGATTTTGCAATTTCTAAACCAAGAATTGCCGTGCTGGGCCTCAATCCCCATGCAGGCGATGGTGGCCTGATGGGAGATGAAGAAGAGACGATCCTAAAACCTGTTATTTCCGATTTAAAGTCAAAGGGTAAACTTGTGGTTGGGCCATTCCCTGCAGATGGATTTTTTGGTAAAGGGCTCCACAGACACTACGATGGCGTTGTGGCCATGTACCATGATCAGGGCCTGGCCCCATTCAAATCACTTGCATTTGAAACCGGAGTTAATTTCACTGCCGGGCTTCCCATCATCAGAACAAGTCCCGACCACGGAACTGCCTACAACATAGCCGGAAAGGGAGAAGCAGATGAAAAATCAATGAGACAGGCTATTTACCTGGCTGCAGATCTTGCAAATAAGCGTCTGAAAGGGGTCTGAATCCTTTTTCAGATAAACCCAAAAAGTCCCTTTTAAAGCCAATTGGGCAAAATTCTCTCATTTTCATACTAACAAATGTTAGTATTTTTAAAGTTTAAGTGGGATAAAATCAGACGTTGATTAGAAATCCCCAAATTCCTGATAAATTTGCCCTCCGTTTTCAGATGACCGGATTAAAAGAGTTCAGGATCAATATTGCAGGCTTGTCCAACAAGATCCATGAATTTGATTATCACATCGGAAAATCGTTTTTTGAAAGTTTTAAAAGTGAGCTGGTACAGGATGCTGACCTTACAATCAAAGTCCTGCTTGATAAGCATGAAACCTTTCTGGATGCTGATTTCAGCATCCTGGGAAATGTCTCGCTGATCTGCGATCGTTCCCTGGATAGTTTTGAAGAGCGATTGGAAATCAACGGTCGGATACTCTTTAAGTATGCAGACCGTACCGAAGAAATTTCAGAGGAGATTATGCATATCCACCGGGATACCGAAGCATTGGATCTCAGTCAGTTCATTTTTGACTTCATCGGAACCTCTCTCCCGATGAAACGGCTTCATCCCAGATTCAGAGATGAAGCGGAGGAAGGAGAAGGGAAAATCGTGTGGTCCTCGGGCTCAGCAGAAGAACCTGAGACGGACCCGAGATGGGAAAAACTTAAGAATTTAAATAAACGTTAATTGTTATGCCAAATCCTAAAAGGAAAACCTCGAAAACCAGAAGAGACAAAAGAAGAACACACTATAAAGCTTTTGCAAAAGATCTGGCCGTATGCCCCACAACCGGTGAATTTCATCGTCCCCACCGTGCTTTCTGGCATGAAGGGAAGCTCTATTACAAAGGAAATGTTGTAATGGAAAAAGAGGTGGCTGCCTGAGGCATGCCACCTTTTTCATTTATTGCTGACCGGTTCAAAGATCTTTATCTTTTGAATTCCACACAGCAGTTTTTCGTTCATCACACCCCTAAACAATGAACAAAATCAGAGCAGCCATCACAGCTGTTGGTGGCTATGTCCCCGATTACGTACTAACAAATTCGGAACTTGAAACCATGGTGGACACCAACGACGAATGGATTGTCTCGCGCACAGGTGTCAAGGAAAGGAGAATCCTGAAAGGTGACCAACAGGGCGTTTCCGTGCTGGCCGTTAAAGCAGTCAAGGAACTTCTTGAAAAAAGTAAAACAGATCCAAAAGAAATAGACCTCATTGTCTTTGCCACTGTAACGCCGGACATGATGTTTCCTGCAACAGCTAACATCGTTGCAGCTGAAGTTGGTGCCACAAATGCTTTTGGGTTTGATCTGTCGGCCGCGTGGAGCGGTTTTATTTTTGCTCTGACTACAGGTGCACAGTTTATTGAGACTGGAGCCTGTAAAAAAGTCCTCGTCATCGGTGCCGATAAAATGTCGGCCATAATGGATTACTCAGATCGCTCCACCTGCATCATTTTTGGCGACGGAGCAGGTTGCGTGCTACTGGAACCAACTACAGAAACCATTGGAATCATGGACTCCATACACCGCAGCGATGGCAGTGGTGCGCCTTACCTTCATATGAAGGCAGGAGGCAGCAAAATCCCTGCTTCCCATGAATCGGTAGACAAAAAGCAGCACGTCATCTTTCAGGAAGGTTCCACAGTTTTCAAGTTCGCTGTGACCAATATGGCCGATGTATCTGCCAGGATTATGGAGAAAAATAATCTGAAGGCCGAAGACATTGCATGGCTGGCACCGCATCAGGCCAATAAGCGAATCATTGATGCCACGGCTAACAGAATGGGCATCAATGAGGAGAAAGTCATGATGAACATCAGCAAATATGGTAACACGACAGCAGCAACCATACCACTGTTGCTCTGGGATTATGAAAAACAGCTGAAAAAAGGTGACAATCTCATCATGGCTGCCTTTGGTGGTGGCTTTACCTGGGGCTCCGTTTGGGTAAAATGGGCTTACTGACGCTTAACCATAGATAATCAAGTAAATAAATCAATAATACAATATCACTACCTTTGAACTATGGCAACCATTTCTGATCTGAGCAGAGGAAATTATGTACGATATAACGGTGAAATTCTTCAGATTGAAGAACTACAGCACCGTACTCCGGGTAACCTCCGTGCCTTCTACCAGGTAAAAATGAGAAACATACGTAATGGAAAAATAGCAGAAAACCGTTTTAGACCAGGGGACACCATCGATCTGCTATCTGTTGAAACGAGAGAATATCAGTACCTGTATGCCGATGGTGAAAGCCTCGTATGCATGGACAATCAGACTTTTGATCAGGTCTATCTTGATAAAGTACTGCTTGGCGAGGCGGTGAATTTCATTAAAGAAGGTGTTACCATCCTTATTGTTTTTGAAAATGGAGCAACGCCAATTTCAGCGCAGCCACCTCAGCACGTTGTGATGTCCGTCTCCTATACTGAACCGGGAATCCAGGGTGATACGGCAACCCGTACGCTTAAAGCAGCAACACTTGAAACCGGAGTTGAAATCAGGGTTCCCCTTTTCATAAACACCGGTGACAACATTAAGATTGATACTACAACCGGAAACTATATTGAACGTGTAAAATAATATGGCAAAGAAACAACCGGAGCGAACGTCGGCTCCACAAACCGGCAAAACCTCGAACCCTTCCAATATGAAAACAGCTGAAATCAGAGACCTCATCGAATTTATTTCAGGCACAGGTCTGAATGAGGTGAAAATTGAAACGGTTGAGCTTAAACTTCATGTGAAAAGAGAACCGGATCAAAAGGTTATTCAGGGTTCAGCTGCACCTGTAATCTCTGCTGCGATGCCAGCGCCTGCGGCTGCTCCTGCATTACAGGCCACTTCCACACCCGCTTCAGCACCAAAAGCTGTAACAGCCCCTGCCGGAAAAACAACTGTGGAAATTAAATCTCCTATGATTGGTACTTTCTACCGCTCGGCCAATCCGGACTCCCCACCTTTTGCATCGGTGGGTGACAAAATAACCAAAGGTCAAACCGTTTGCATTATTGAGGCCATGAAGCTCTTTAATGAAATTGAATCTGAATTTTCCGGAACTGTAGTAAAAGTCCTTTGTGAAAACTCATCACCTGTTGAATATGACCAGGTGCTTTTTGTAGTTGAGCCGGACTAATCCGGAGTTAAAAAGGAAACCGGCATTTAATTAGAAACCTGCTCTATGTTCAAGAAAATCCTGATCGCCAATCGCGGAGAGATCGCACTTCGTGTTATCCGTACCTGTAAGGAAATGGATATCCGCACAGTTGCAGTTTATTCAACGGCAGACCGTGAAAGTCTGCATGTGCGCTTTGCCGACGAAGCTGTTTGCATCGGAGATGCGCCAAGCAAAAATTCTTATTTGAATATTCCCAGAATAATTTCAGCGGCTGAAATCACCAACGCTGATGCGATCCATCCGGGGTATGGTTTCCTTTCAGAAAATGCGGAATTCTCAGCAGTATGCAGCGAGTATGGAATCAAATTTATAGGGCCTACACCTGTGATGATTCGCTCAATGGGCGATAAGTCAACTGCCAAAGACACTATGAAAAAGGCAGGCGTACCTACAATTCCCGGATCAGACGGGTTGCTGGCAGACATGGAGGAAGGTATGGCTATTGCAAAAAAAATTAAATACCCGGTAATCATTAAGGCTACTGCAGGTGGTGGCGGAAAAGGAATGAGGATCATCAATGATGAATCTGAATTCAAAAAAGCGTGGGACGACGCCAAGCGTGAAGCAGGAGCTGCGTTTGGAAATGATGGTTTGTACCTTGAGAAATTTGTTGAAGAGCCACGCCACATTGAAATACAGGTTGTTGGTGATCAATATGGAAAAGTATGCCATCTCTCTGAAAGAGATTGCTCAATCCAGCGCCGTCATCAGAAACTTGTGGAAGAAACCCCCTCACCCATCGTGAACCAGGAGCTTCGTGAAAAGATGGGAGAAGCTGCCATCCGGGGTGCTAAAGCCATTAATTATGAGGGTGTAGGAACGATTGAATTCCTGGTAGATAAACACGGTGACTTCTATTTCATGGAAATGAACACCCGGATTCAGGTGGAGCATCCGATTACGGAAGAAGTTACAGACTACGATCTGATCAAAGAACAAATTAAGGTTGCAGCAGGAGTTCCTATCTCAGGAAACAATTACTTCCCTAAAACCTATGCGATGGAGTGCCGGATTAACGCTGAGGATCCTGCAAATGGTTTCCGCCCTTCTCCCGGAAAAATACTTAACCTTCACCTTCCCGGTGGACATGGCATTCGGGTTGACAGCCATGTTTATGCAGGATATACCATTCCCCCAAATTACGACAGTATGATCGCCAAACTTATTGTGAGTGGTCAGAGTCGCGAGGAAGTCATTACCAGAATGAAACGAGCGCTAAGTGAATTCGTGATTGAAGGTATAAAAACCACTATTCCTTTCCACCTTGCACTTATGGACAATGAGATCTTCAGGTCAGGAAAATTCACTACGAAGTTTCTGGAGACTTCGTTTGATTTCTCAACTATCAAATAAGTTAACCAATCTCAATTACGACATCATCAGTTAATGGATGGCCTACACAGGTCAGAACATAACCTTCCTCCAGTTCAGATTTGGAAAGTCCATCTTCCTCATCCAGTTTCACCTTACCGGAAATTGCCTTTCCGCGGCAAGCGGTACATAGTCCGCTTTGACATGAATATGGAAGGTCAATACCTTTTTCCAGTGCCGAAGCAAGAATCGTTTTATCAGGGTCAACCATTATTCTGAATTCCTGTGCGTCATATCTTATAAGCACTTCACGCGATTTAGCACTTCCTTCAGATTTTTCCTGTTTGGCAGAGTCAGAGACAGCGGCCGTAAAACTTTCGTGTCTGATGCTGTCAGAAGAAATTCCTCTCTGAATAAGCAGGGCTTCGGCATTCTTCATCATTGCTTCGGGGCCGCAAAGCATATATGTGGTTGACACAGATTCTGCATCATGAACCTGGTTAAGTATATTCTGCAGTATATCTGCTGTTAGAAATCCTGTAAAACCTCTCCAGTCGGGGCCAGCCTGATCCAGAAGATAAAATATTCTGAAGCGGTCGGGGGAAGCAGCCTGAAGTTTGTCAAGCTCATCCTTGAAAATAATACTCTCCTGATTCCGGTTGGCATAAACCAGTGTACATCTGCTTCTAGATTCGGAAAATAATAAAGTCTTTATGAGCGAAAGCATCGGAGTAATGCCACTGCCTCCTGCAAACAGTATCAGGTGTCTGGATGCATCATTTGAAAAATCCACAGTGAAATGACCGGCAGGTGCCATGACACGGATTTTATCACCTTTCTTTACATGATTGGCTATATAATTAGAGACCAATCCTCCCTCAACACGTTTAATTGCAACAGCCGGATGTAGATCAGTAACAGGAGATGAGCACAAAGAGTAAGCCCGTCTGACCTCCTTACCTTCAATGCTGAAAATAAGCGTTAGAAACTGACCAGCCCTGTAGGTTAATTCCGGTTGAACCTGTTCAAAAATCAAACTGACTGCATCTTTTGTTTCCTGCACCACCTCCCTGACACTTAGTTCATAATAATGTATCCCCGATACCGGCTTGGGTGATGTCTCCTTTTTCTTAAAAAAATTAAATGCCATGATTCAAAAATGTGAGCAAAAATAATGGTCTGATTACAAATTCTAATATGTTACTGACTGGCCTGCCATTCCGTCTGAATGAATTTCACTAATTCACGGATATAGCTGCCCGAGAAATCAAAACGAATGCCTGCCGCCTCATAGATGGCGGGGATGGTGGTCATATTTCCAAGGCTCAGGGCTTTCTTATAACCTGCAAGTGCGTCTCCTGGATTTTCCCTGAATACTCTCCAAATGGCAATTGCCCCAAGCTGGGCCATACCATATTCAATGTAATAGAAAGGAACCTCATAAAGATGAAGTTGCTTCTGCCAAAGATAGGCCTTTGCCGCCTCAAGGCCGGTCCAGTCGGTAACCGAATCGGTGTACTTTGAAAATATCTCTGACCACATCAATTTCCGATCCTCAGAAGTATGACCGGGATTTTCATAGATCCAGTGTTGAAAATGATCAATGGTTGCCACCCAGGGTAACGTCTCAATAATATCTTCAAGCTGCTCCGTGCGTGCACGAGTCAACTCCGCACTGTTGGAAAAAAATACATCCCAGTGATCCATTGTAAGAAGCTCCATTGACATGGAGGCCAGTTCTGCAACCTCCATCGGCGGGTTTTTAAAATCAACAAGCTTAAGTTCGCGAGTTAAAAAATTATGCACTGCATGCCCGCCCTCATGCATGAGTGTTGTCATATCTCTTAAGGTTGAGGTCGCATTCATGAAAATAAATGGCACACCTGTTTCCGGTAAAGGATAATTATATCCACCGGGCGCCTTTCCAATTCTTGACTCGAGGTCCAGATGTTGCATCACTTCCATTGTTGACAGGCACTTTCCCAGATAAGAATCAAGCCTTCCAAGGCAGATTTTAGATTTTTCAAGAAGATCCTTTCCATCCCTGAATGCCTTAAGTGCTGGGCGATTTTGTGCATCGACAGCTTTATCCCAGGGTCGCAGCTGATCAATTCCTAATCCTTTGCACCGGGCCTTTGCCATCATATTAAGCAAGGGAATAACTTCCTGCTCCACCGAATGGTGAAAATCAACACAATCAGAAGGCGTGTAATCAAACCTTCCAAGAGACCGGAACATATAATCTCTAAAATTGGAAAATCCGGCATTCACAGCAACATTATGTCTTAACCTCACGAGTTCAGTAAAAAGCTCATCGAGTTCCGCGGTTTCCTGCATTCTCCGGGAGGTTATTTTTTTCCATACAGCCTCTCTGCGGTTTCGGTCATTATCCTGAAGGATCACGGAAGCCTGCTGCAGCGTCATTTCCTTTCCCTCCCACTCAATAGTCATTGCCCCGCTGATTTGGGCATACTTCTGAGTCAGGGTATTTATTCTTGTAAAAAGCGGAACATTTTCCTCGCGAAAAAGCTCTACCTCCTTTCGCACTGAACGGATCATTATATCGTAACCGGGCAGATTTTCAATCTCCGGTAATGATTCAGCCACCAGCAGTTTTCGGTTAAGCTGATCACTCACAGGTGCCAGTTCCGGCTGAATCTTTTCAATAAAAAACTGATATTCCTGCTGGTACTGTTCATTATCAGTGTAACAGGTCATCCTGATGGTACGCCACCCGAGATCCTCGGCAATCACCGACTCCAGTTCACTCCGGTCCGCGAGCCATTGCTCAAGGGAAATCCTGTCAGAAATATTACGATTCAGTAAACTCTCCGTATAGGGTGTAAGATTTTCAAATCCTGAGACAGAAAAATCCTCTGGTAAAAATTTTCTTGATGGTCGCAAGGGTATCTCTATCATATGGAAAAAAATTTGATGCAAATTTAGTCAATAGAGACCTCTGTTGGGGTTGTTAAATCATCGCTATCTTGCAGGAGTGAGAATAATTATTGCAGTTTCAATTTTGTTGACCCTTTCCGGATTTCATCAAAAGCCGGTAAAAACAATTTTATTTCTTGGCGACAGTCTTACAGCCGGCTACGGATTATCCCCGGATCAGGCTTTTCCCGCCCTTGCAGAATCCATGCTCAAAAAAAAGGGTAAAGCAGTTAAAGTCATCAACTCAGGTATCAGCGGCGAAACAACGGCCGGCGGCCTTGCCAGAATTGACTGGGTCTTGAAACAACCTGTAGATATTCTTTTTCTGGAACTTGGAGGAAATGATGGACTCAGGGGGCTTCCTGTCACTGAAACGGAAAAAAATCTTCAGGCAATTATTAACAAAGTAAAGGCAAAGAACAGCGGGGTAAAAATTGTACTTGCAGGTATGATGGTTCCTCCGAATATGGGTGAAGATTATTCCAGAAAATTTGAAAAGGTTTTTATTAGTCTGGCAGCAAAAAACAAGTGCACACGTATTCCATTTTTACTTGAAGGAGTAGGTGGAATAGAAAAGCTGAATCAGGCTGATGGAATTCATCCTACCGCCGAAGGCCACAGAATTATCGCAAATACTGTTGTCAAAACTCTCGAACCGCTGCTTTGATCAGCGAATCTGTATACCCTTCATAATCTCCTCCACCCATAGTTTGTACATTGCACCTGAAGGATGAAGCCTGTCACCGGCAACCAGTTCAGGATTTTTCAGGCCATCGCGGGAAATCTCTGTAATGTTAAAGTATGCAATGCCTCTTGAAAGTGTAATCTCCTTGTTTACTTCATTAAATTCATCCAAGGCATCTGAAATTTCTTTCTGCCTTGACTGACCAAAGGGTGTATATCCGTAATCAGGAATGGAGACAACAAATACATTTTTTTTGTTTCCACCCGCCTTTTTTATTGCCATATCCAGCAATTCAGAAAATTCAGGTTCATATTCTTCTTCCGTTCTTTTCTGGTACTGATTATTAACCCCAATGAGCAATGAAACCAGATTATAATCATCAGGGAGCCCCGAGGCTAAGATGGCAGCCTTGAGCTGATCAGTTCTCCAGCCCGTGGTGGCGATGATTTTGGGTTTTTCAATAGTCAAACCTGCTGCTCTTAAGGATGCAGCCAGGAGCTCAGGCCAGCGTTCCTCTTCGGCTACACTTTCTCCAATCGTATAACTGTCACCCAGGGCAAGAAATTTCACAGGTTGTTCTTTATTAAACACCAGTTGTGCATCAGAATCAGTAATCATAATGAAGATTAAAATGACAAAACAAATCAGTCTCATAAATTTGGTTTTTAAGGTTTTCCAGACTTTCGAGTCCAGCTATACGCATTGGCAAAAGCCTCCATCCATGGACTCAGTGAATCACTTAGCTTTCTTTCTGAAGGGTAGTAAGGCCAGTTCCAGGGGAACAATGAACGTTCAAGGTGTGGCATCATTGCAAGATGTCGCCCGTCATGAGAGCAAAGCGCAGCAGTAGAATAATCAGAATCATTAGGGTTGCCCGGGTAAGACTCATAGCTGAATGTTGCAGCCACGTTGAAATCATTAACACCTTCTAGCACAAAACGGCCTTCTCCATGTGCGAGCCAGACCCCAAGCCGGGAACCCGATAATGAACCAAGCATCACAGAATTATTTTCAGGAATCGTAACATTCACAAAAGCAGATTCGAATCTGCCGGAACCGTTGTGGTGCATGACAGGATGATTTTCAAGATGAGGATAAACCAGACCCAGTTCCATCATCAACTGACAACCATTGCAGACTCCAAGGCTGAGGGTATCTTCTCTTTTGTAAAAAGTATCAAGTGCCCATTTAGCCTTTTCATTGTAGAGAAAAGCACCTGCCCATCCTTTTGCAGATCCAAGAACATCTGAATTGCTGAACCCTCCTACAAATACAATCATCCGTACATCACTGAGATCTTCCCTTCCGGAAACAAGATCAGTCATGTGGATATCCTTAACGTCAAAGCCGGCCAGCCAGAGTGCATACGCCATTTCGCGATCTCCGTTGACACCTTTCTCGCGTATGATGGCAGCCTTTACTCCTGAAACTTTCCTGCGGAATGGATCAGCACCAATAGATGCATAACTTCCCTCAAATGAATCAGAAAATTTATAGCTCAGAGGTTGTTGAAATATATTTCCGGCACGTTTCAGTGCATAGCCCTCAGAGCGTTGCAGGGCATCAAGCCGGGCACTTGTCTCAAACCAGACTTTACGCATTTCAGCCACACTCAGATCAATGGTCGCATCTGTATGTCTGATAATAACCTTTTCTGATTGGTTAACAGTTCCTAATTGTTTGTACCTGACCGATGATTCTTCAAGCAGTTGCAATACATCTTTCACTTTTTCAGGCAAAACCTGAATAATCACTGCCGGCTTTTCCGAAAAAGCTTCCATGTTTAATGAACCATTTCCTGAAAAATCCAGATCAGCACCAGAGTTTAATGTTGGGAAACACATCTCCAGAACTGAAGTAATCAATCCACCTGAAGATACATCATGCCCTGCAAGCACAAGGTTATTGCTGATCAGTGCCTGAACTACATCAAAAGACTTTTTAAACTCTACTGCATCACAAGGTTCAGGAACTGAGTCGCCCAACTGGCCTGATATCTGTGCAAAAGTAGATCCGCCCAACGACGAAGTTCCGTCGGAAAAATCAATCAATACCAGCTTTGAATTATCAACTGGCTGCAATGCAGGTGAAACAGTTTTTCTGATATCTCCCACTTCCGCAACAGCTGAAACAATTACTGTGCCCGGTGACTTGACAACTATTCCATCCGGATATTTTTGAGTCATGGAAAGCGAATCCTTTCCTGTAGGAACATTTATTCCCAGTGCGCAGACAAACTCACTCAGGGATTCCACAGCCTCATACAACCTTGCGTTCTCCCCCGGATTTTTAGCTGGCCACATCCAGTTGGCACTCAATGAAACACCACCTAAACCATGGGTGAGCGGAGCCCATATCAGGTTCAGCAGGGCCTCTGAAACTGCCAGTCTGCTGCCTGCACCCGGCTTTATTAAAGCTGCTGCCGGAGCATGACCTATGGCAGTACCTATACCAAAACATGACTGGTAATCTATGGCCATTACCCCAAGATTATTAAGGGGCAGCTGGATAGCGCCGCAGGTTTGCTGTGTAGCAACTTTTCCGGTGACGGACCGGTCCACTTTATTAGTGAGCCAGTCTTTGCAAGCCACTGACTCCAGTCTTAGCACATCCCTTAACTTCTTACGAAAGTCTCCTGCATCAGACACAGGCTGAAAATGAACGGGAACAACATCATCTGTAAGAATTGTTTTAGGAGAGTTTCCAAAAAGATGCTGCAGTTCAAGATCTACCGGACGCCCTGATCCGTTACTGAAAACCAGCCTGTGATCTCCAGTGGCCTTTCCCACTGAATAAATCGGAGCACGTTCACGATCAGCTACAATTTTCAAAAATTCAAAATCCTTTTCTGAAATGGCAACACCCATTCTCTCCTGCGACTCGTTGCTGATAATTTCTTTATCTGATAATGTGGGATCACCTACCGGTAAATCATCAATCCTTATTTCTCCACCTGTTTCTTCAAGAAGTTCTGAAAAACAATTCAAATGACCGCCGGCACCATGGTCATGAATGGATATAATAGGGTTATGTTCTGCCTCTACCATGGCACGAATGGCGTTCATCACTCGTTTCTGCATTTCAGGGTTTGACCTCTGAATGGCGTTTAATTCAATGGCATTGGCATACTCCCCGGTCCCGACAGATGATACTGCACCTCCACCCATTCCAATTCTGTAGTTATCCCCGCCAAGCAGAACAATCAGATCACCTGATTTGAGGGTACCTTTTTTGCTGTCGGACTTTTTTCCAAACCCTATTCCTCCGGCAAGCATAATCACTTTATCAAATCCGAGGTGAGTTTCACCCTCCTCATGTTCAAAGGTTAATGTGCTTCCATTGATTAAAGGCTGACCAAACTTATTTCCGAAATCACTGGCACCATCACTCGCCTTGATCAGAATTTGAGCCGGAGACTGATACAACCACTTCCGTGGCGATACCTTTTTTTCCCATTCACGATCATTGCCAAGCCGGGGGTAGGAAGTCATATAGACAGCGGTACCTGCAAGCGGAAGCGACCCTCTTCCTCCTGCAAGGCGATCTCTTATTTCACCTCCGCTTCCAGTTGCAGCACCATTGAATGGCTCTACAGTGGTAGGAAAATTATGGGTTTCAGCTTTCAGTGAAATAACACTTTCAAATTCACTAATCTGAAAAAAACCGGCCTGATCCTGACGAACCGGCGCAAACTGCCAAACCCGCGGCCCCTCAATAAATGCAACATTATCCTTGTAGGCAGAAACAAGAAATCCCGGATTTTGCTTTGATGTCTTTTTAATAAGCTGGAATAATGATTCAGGCATCGTGCTCCCGCTAATCACAAAAGTTCCGTTAAAGATTTTGTGCCTGCAATGTTCTGAATTGACCTGGCTGAATCCAAAAACCTCACTGTCTGTCAATGGCCTGCCAATGATATTACTGACATCCTCCAGATAGCTGACTTCTTCTTCGTTTAATGCAAGACCTTCTTTGAGGTTATACGCCTGAATATCACTTACCGGCCTGACCGGCTCAGGTTCTAGACTTATATCAAAGATATGTTGATCCGGATTTTCATAGATCATTTGCAACATCCGGTCAAATTCAGCATGTTTTGATGTCTCATGCAATTCTTCAATGCGCTCAATTCCGGTTATACCCATGCTGCGAGTTATTTCTACAGCATTTGTACTCCATGGGGTTATCATTTCCCTTCTGGGACCTGAAAAAATACCAATAAGTGATTTTCCTGCCGGATAGGAACCCTTTCCAAAAAGCCAGCATAACTTATTCAGATCTGCCTGCTCCGGACTTTCAGCGAAAACCACTGAATAAACGACGGTTGAAACCGTCCTGAAGTACTCAATCATGTGTAGGGACTAAACCCAAAAATAGCAGGAATGTTTCAGCCTCAAAAAAAGCTGAATAGGCTTATTTTTTACGGAAAATTAATCTGAAAACAAGTATAAAGAGAAATATACCCAATGCCATAACCATAAGGGTCTCGGGTGTTATCAGCCTGGTAGCGTGCATGCCGCTTCAGAATATCCTGTAACGTTCCATTTTAGCTCTCAGCAGTCCCCGGTCTGATTGCACATCCCCGGTACTGTAAATATGCTGAGAGAGTGCACCGATAACACCGGCATCATAGTCAAGCCTTTTGGCAATTTTTTCACAGAAAGCAATCTCTTCCTTAAGTATCCGTCCATCTGCTTTCATCAGTGTAATAAGGAAAAAAAGATGCTCAAACTTTTCATCCTCCGTCATCTGCCTAATGTTTGTAATGGTTTGTGGATGCACGATAAGATCCTCCACCTCAGCTTCAGGTATCAAATTTGCCTTACCAATCATCCTGATCAGATTAGCTTCCTTGGCGTCCATAAGGTTATCAATGATGGCCAGATTTATAAGGACATTCAATTCTGATTTCCTGTTAAAAAGCATGTGAATTTTTTCTTCTTGTCGAATGTAGCAGAAAATCAGTTAAGAAAAAACATATGACCGTCAGAAACGCCAGGTAAGGCCTGCTATGGCCTGAAATCCCCTCACGGGGTAGTTTTGAAATAAGGAGTATGAATTGCCAGTAAGGTTATTTACTCTTGCTGTAACAGACCCCCTTTCAGAGAAATTGAAGTCCATTCTGAATCCGAAATCGTTGGCTGCAGGCAGTGTTTTAAATCTGGCAGGATCAGAAGCAACCGGGGCCGTAATACCCCAGTAAATAATGGCATAAGGTCTTAAAAAAAGCTTTTGAGAAAGCGCAAAATCCAGATTCCATTCAACACTTCCTTTTGGTTTATGGAATGGTGAAGCAAGATGGGAAACTGACCACAAAAACAAATCAAATTTCAATCCCCCGGAAACAGATCCCTTATTGAATTGAATGGACAGATGAGGGTTAATCCTGGTCGCCTCATCATAGTCCAATCTAAATCTGCTTGAATCTGAAGCCTGATTCACATAAAAAAACATGTTTGAAAAATCATTGTACTTGAATCCGGCTTTTGCAGACCATATACCTTTAAACTGAGCGTTTAAAAAGGTACCAAAGTCAATCAGGTTATTAGTATGTCCGATAGTAGTATTCTTGTCCAGCCAGATATTTTCAGTTGTCAGGCTATGCAATGAAACTTTATCCACACTACCACGGAGGTAACCCTCAAGGTTCAGCCGGGGAGCAAAAAGTATATTCCACTTCAAAAGCGGATAAACATGAAGGGACTTCTTAACTAAACTGTCATCTTCAGCCACTGCAGAAAAGCCGGCCTCTGCATGAAAATTTTTATTGATCTTAAAACCATAACTCGCACCTCCGGATAAAAGATTTCTGGGCTTCGGATCTATGCCGGTATCCGATCTTGCGAGTAAATCATAACGAAACTTAAATTTAACCGAACCCTCCTTTGCGACCTCTGCGGATGCACTGAAATCAACATTTATATCCGTCTCCGATGCTTTACGGTTATTCCACAAATGACTGAAGGCTCCGCTCAAAGAATAGTTTAAGGCAGATTTACGGGTATCAGTCAGCCGGATGCCTAAACCTGCTGCAGAATAACTTATTCCAAGGGTATCATTTTTCAGAAGCGTATTTTCGGGATAGCCGTAAAAATTGGAATAAACATTTTTGAAGGAAACAATGCCTTCTGAGGAAACAGTCTTTCCTGCACCCCTGAAGTCAAGTGCAAGGGATGTATTTCCGGAGGCAGAACGCTTGCCTTCGACCGGGCCTCTGGCAAAACTGTTATGGAACGCACGAAGCGCTGAAGAAGTACCTGTTTTTTGATTTTGATATAACGGCAAAAAAAGACCGGCAAGCGGAGCGCCATAGTTCCCATAACCGAGGGTTACAAATCCTTCACGTAGATTTTCAACAGGTTCCTCTTTAAGTCTCAATGGTCTGACCTGCAAACGGAATGGTTGTCCCATATATTCCAATGGGCGATAACCATAAATCAGAGGTGGGTAAACCGGGTCAAGTGGTTTGACAGGGACTTTATCAAAATTTCTTTCTACAGACGGAAGCGTGACCTTGAGGGGATTGATTATCTGAATCTCAACATCCTGTATCTGTGAAAATGTTTTTTGTGATGAGCAGATGACAATCATCAAAATCATTAATGAAGGCAACTGCAAGAATCTGGAAAGCCTATTCATGTTCCGTAGAGTCTGAGGGGATAGTTTGAGAACGCTTTTCTTCTGAATCAATCAGGGCCAGACGGCGTTTTGCTTGCTCACGGACGGACTCAAGCGGAAATTTATCAAGTGACTGCAGGGTTGCCCGTGCCTGGAAAGTCTCTCCTGTCTCTAAGAAACTTTCTGACAGCAGCAAGAATCCTTTTCCAACCCATTCAGTGTGTGGTGAATAATCCCGGTTTAGTGACAGAATAGTTTCGTAACACTGGCGGTGGTTTTTTTGATTGAAATAAATTTCAGCAAGCCGGTATTTAGCCTCTGCACCATAATCATCCTGTGCTTCGTTAATAGTAGTTATAAAATTATCTGTTGCTCTTTCAAAATCTCCCTGAGCCTGAAAAACCTTACCGGACATAAGGCTTGCCCGATGCTGAAGTGAGGGGCTTATACCTGACTCTGATTGCAGTCTTTCTGAAAATGCCAGTGCCGAATCATATTTTCCAAGTAAATAATATCCATCCATCAGACCGGCCCATGCCGTGTAACGGTCTTTTGGCGTTGACGATAACCGAAGCAGATTTCTGAATGCCACTATTGCCTTTTCCCAATCTGATGCCTTTGATTCAAGCTCAGCAATCCGTGCACTTATCCTTGCTGCATTGATAAATTTTTCATCTGCTGCAATTTCATAATAACCTGACAAGGCATTTTTAAAATCCCGTGTACGATAATAAGATTCAGCCCTTAAAAATTTTGCTTCAATCAGTTGAAGACTTCCAGGGTAGGAGTTAATAAATGAATTAAAGGATTTGATTGCTCCGCTGTACTCCTGGTTGAGGTAAAGATTTCGTGCCGCATCAAATTCGACCGATTCAATTCCTGAAGCACCGGGATTTCGTTCCTTAAATTCAGTGAGCAAATCTGAAAATTCCCCTCCCCTGCCGGCAAGATTCAATGCTTCCTGTAGAGGCAGCAGAATATCCTGCGAAGCCGGATGTCCCGGAAAATCCCTTAAAACCTTTATATAGTCTGATGCAGTCTTATCATATTCTTTAAGGTTAAATAATGCTGCCGCACGTTTCACGTGTGCAAATGGTACAAACCGTGAGCCCGGCTTTCGTGAAATAAGTGCAGAATAACCATTTGCAGCCTGCAGGTAACCGGACTCCTGAAATTCAAGTTGCGCTTTCTGAAACACAGCCTCATCCCAGTAAACTGAATTTGGAAATTTTCTGAGCATTTCTTCCAGTGTACGGATTCCGTCCTTGTTTTTACCTGTAATGCCCAGCATTACACCTGACTGCATCAAGGCATAATCAGCTCCTGATTTTCCGGTATCTGAGGCCCTCCGGTATTGATCATATGCTGCCTGGTAAGACCTGGAAACGTAATAACAATCTCCAAGCCTGATCAAGGCATCAGTCAGTCGCAGATCATTTTTAGGAGCCTTAACCGTAAATTCTCTGAAACTGATAAGGGAACGTTCATAATCTCTTGTATTAAAACGCGCATATCCAAGTCCGTATCTGGCACGCAATGTCTGATCTTCTGTAGCTCTTGAAGACGCAAGAATAACTTTTTCGTAAAATGGAATGGCCGCTTCCCATGCACCGCGTGACGCGTGGGCTTCTCCGGCCCAGACCGATGCTTCAAAAACAAGAGATTCATCAAGCGGGAAATCAAGGGCTTTGCCAAAGAAATTTAACGCCTGATCATAATCTCCTTTGTTATAAAACTCAAAACCGTAATAAAGCGCAGCTTTCTGGTAGGCTCTGTTGGACGACGGAGTCCGGAGGCTTAGAGATTCAATGTAGCTGATTGCCTTATGATAATGGTTTGCATTCACATAAGCCCCGGAAAGAAGCTCAGCAAGTTCAGAGGAGTAGGCCGTGCCCTTTTCATTGGCAACGAAATTTTCCATCCGCTCAATAGCTTCATCAGGCCTTCCAAGATCATAGAGGAGCTTCGCCTCCTGATACCGGGCTTCGTTCAATAAGGCTTTGTCTGAAAATTTTGAACGTATGCAAGTCTGAAAAGCAGTCAGTGCAAAAGGCTTCTGTGCAATTTTGAGATAGGAAATGCCAAGGTAATACGCTGCATAGGTGCCGGTAGAATCCTGCTCGGAGGCAACCTGTTTAAAATACCCTATTGCATCATTAAAAGCACTAAGCTGAAAATTTGAATACCCCGCCCGATAAAGCACATTCCGATCTATTGTTCTTTTGGTTTTAAGGTACTTGTTGTATCCCTCCGCCGCAGCAGAAAATTGCCCCCTGGAGAAGGTAGCCTCAGAAACAAGCAGCGTGATTTCTTCAAAGTTTTGAATGTCCCTTGCATTGTCTAACCCCTCAGCAAAGCGTATGAGCTCATCATACCTACCAAGCCGCTGCATACAGCTTGTTATCAGATATGGAACAACATCCATATAAGATTCCTCCTTTTGTATTCTCTGAAAATCGCCTAGCGCTGAATCAAAATCTCCGTTTGAAAAAGCAGCAAAACCTGCATAATAACTTGCCGCAGGCCCATAAACTCCGTCAGTCAGCTTAAGCTGGTCAAAACGGATTTTGGCCTCAGCGAGTTTCTTTTGGCTAAAAAGCGAATAGCCCCAGTAAAAAAGACCGGCATGACGCATTTCTTTTGTTAAGGGATCAAAATCAACTTTGTTAAAGGTCAGAGCAGCATCCGAATATTTTTTAGTCTGATAATAAAGCAGGGCAAGCTCATACCAAACACGGTTTAATCCGGTACCAAAGGGGAAACGATCAACATAAGAAAGAAGCTTTTTCTCAGCATCCCCTGTCCTGAGTCTTGCAGAGGCACAGACCTCCATATAAAACAGATCATCAGGCAAAGGTCCTGAATCTGACAGCTCTGCTAACATTGATAAAACCGCTCTGTACCTTCCATCCTGCCACGCATCTTTAACTTCATCTGTAGTTTGTCTGATGCGTTCCAGCCCGACAGATTGCTGAGCGGTCAGTGAAAAAGAAGTTAAGAACAGTAGCAGGATTACGGGCCTCACTTATGATTTTTTAGTTAAACAATCCGTATAACATTTTATTGTCCCGGATCTGAAATACATGATCAAAATTAGCAATAAAGTGGCGTAAAGGGAATTCTTAATTCATAATGCGGAAGATCAATTCCTGAAGGATCTGGCCTTCATCATCTCCCGGAGCACCAAAACCTTTAAGTTTAAGATCCGCCTCCCTGATCAGCCCGATATTCTCCCGAATACGGGCAGCGTTATAATTTCCAAGTGCCGTGGAATAGTCATTGGCCATCATCGGAGACATCTTCATGGATAATGTAAGTGATTTTGAGGAACGGTCAGAAAGTGAGGATGCAACCAATAATCTAGAAAAGAAAGCATATAAAAAAGCTACGCAGGGAATTCCCGGATTTCGTTTTGGATTTGCCTGAAAGTACCTGACGATGGAGTATGCTTTCCTGAAATTTTTTGTGATGACAGCCTTCTGAAGTTCAAAAATATTGTACTCTCTGCTGATACCTACCTGCGCCATAATAATAGCAGCTGTAAATGAAAAGCCTTTTTCTCGGCTGATCATAACCTTATCGGCCTCATGGGTAATCCTGTTCAGATCATTACCAACATATTCTGCTACAATCTGAGCGCCGGCCTCATCAATCCTGAACCCTTTTGCAGTGAAATATTCGCTGACAAAATCCGGAAGTTTATAATCCGGAAGTTTTTTGAAAGTGTGAACAAACCCAGACTGCTCAGCCTTCTTTCCGAATTCTTTCCGCTTGTCAAGCGACTTATGTTTATGACAAAAAACCAGAACTGTGGAAGGAACAGGCTTTGAGAAATAATCCAGTAGCATTGCGGCTCCGGGTTCCTTATACAGATCAGACAGGTCCTGAGCCTCCTTGATTATAACTACCTGAAAATCCGACATCATTGGAAATCTCCTCGCGTTACCCAAGATGGCAGCAACACTCGTTTCAGCACCATATAAAATAATTTGATTAAAACCCTTTTCATGTTCTTCCAGAAATGAGCTTTCAATGGCATCTGAAATTAGATCAATAAAATAGACCTCATCGCCCTGTAAAAAATAAACTGGCGCAGGCTTTTTCATTTTAATCTGATTCAGGATTTTTAACGCCTGCGCATCCATGTTTAATTTTTTTTGCGTGCTGTTAAGTGCAATTCAAGGGCTGTCCAGGTCCCTGTTATTCCCCCTGCAAGATGCGTTTCCCATGAAACGCCCGGAAAGCCGGGGAAAAGACCTGTAAAAATAATGCCTCCGTACAATATCATAACGAAACCGGAAAGCAATACAGAAAGCAAATCTCCCTGAGCCATTCCGAAAATCACCAAGAAAAATGCCAATCCGTAAACAAGCCCGCTTGCCCCAAGATGCCAGGCCATCCGAGGCCCGAAGGCCCAGACAAGAATATATGGAATCAGATAGCACCGCCAGAAAACAATTTTTCCCACAGGCCTGTAAAAGAAAAACAATGCAGTACCCAGAAATAGAACAGGTACTGAATTTGATATAA